>JAFSFF010000342.1 GCA_017435375.1 Thermoguttaceae bacterium | reverse complement strand
GTTCGAAGGCGGCGTCGGAGGCGCGTTCGATCGGGGACGCGTCGCGTCGGAGGGGGCGTTTTCTTGCGGCGGCGCGTCGGAGCCGTTCGACGCGGGCGCGTTTTCGCCCGCGTCGGGAAGGCGTTCGAAGGCGCGAGCGGCGTCGAAATCGGGGTCGGACGCGGAGACGGCCAACGGATTCGTCGGCGCGTAAAGTTCGTCGAATCGCCAAATTTCGCGCAGTTCGAACGTTTTCGGATAACGTCGCGGCGGAATCGCGGCGGGCGACGGTTCGCGGCGTTCCGACGAGACGCGATAACGATCGTTCGCGTCGGCGGCTTCGAGCGACTCGACGAAGCGTTTGACGGCGGCGTAATGCGCGTTGAAGTCGTCGTTGTAAAGGTCGCCTCCGTCGAGCGCGCGAACGAGGAGGCGTTGGAGCGCGACGAACGAAATCGGTTCGCGAATATATTTTTGAACGATTCCGCGTTCGTCGAGGAGCGCGAGAGACGGAACGTCGAGGCGCGGGAAATCGAACTTGCGAAGCGAGGCGCGGTCGAGTCGAAAGAGCGGGGCGCTCGCGCCTTTGGCTCCGTATTCGGCGCGGACGGCGTCGTCCGATTTTTCCGCCGGATCGAAATTGACGGCGAGGAAAGCGAGCCGGGCGTCGGAAGCGTTGTATAGGGCGGCTTGTTCGAATTCGCGGAGCGCGGTCGCGGAAAAAGCGCCGGCGTTCGGCGCGTCGTCGGTCGAGGAGCCCCAAAAACAGACGACCGTTTTTTTGCCGTCTTCGCGCGGGCCGCCGAGCGTCGCGTCGGAGAAGCCGGAGACGAGCGAGCGAACGCGAACCGGCGGGAACGAGCGACCGAGCGTCGAGAGTTCCGGCGGCAAAAAGCGATCGACGACGCGAACGGCGGGCGGCGCGTCGAGCGTTTCGGCGTCGACGTTTTCGTTGTTTTCGGCGGTCGGTTCCGACGTCGAGGAGGCCGCGTCGGTTTCCGGGCGGAGCGAAACGTTCGGTTCGTTCGGGCGGCGCGGCGGTTCGCGGAAACGGGACAAGTCGGTCGGCGCGACTTCGGAAAGAATTTGGTTCGGGAATTCGAGACGCAGTTCGGCGACGCGGTCGACCTCTTGCGGAACGGCGACCTGTTCGAGCGGAAACTCGAAACGGACGAGCCCTTTCGTCGCCCGGTCGAGCCAAAGGACGCGGACGCCGCCTTCGCCGTCGATTTCGACGCGGTCGCAAGCGACGAGCGTTTCGGCGTCGGTCGTCGGATCGACGAAACGAAGGTATTCCGGACGCAGCAGCCGCGTTCGCGCGCCCTCCGGAACGAGCGTTCGGAGCGGGTCTTGCGCCAACGTCAAAATCGCTTGCGGCGGCGCCCAAAAGACGCTCGGCGAAACGCGCAAGTCCATCGCTTTCGCGAGTTCCGAGTCCGGATAAAGTTCCTTAATCGAAGTGAGGAGGAGCGGCGCCGGAAGTTCGAGCCGTCGACCGGCGCGGGATTCGTCGAGGATTTCGGCGCGAATCGTTTCGCCGTCCGACCAAAGGACGCCGGAGCCGACTTCCATTCGAACGAAGTTCGGTTTCGCGAACGCGAACGAACAGGGGACGCGCAGCGTTCGGCGTTCGCGACTTTGTCCGTCGAAGTCGCAAACGATTTCGAGATAAGCGTCGTCGGCGTAAAATTTCGCGTTCGAGTAAGCGTCGACGGTCGCGCGGAGCGCCGCGACGGCGGTCAATCCGGGAATCTCCGGCGGACGTTCGCCCGACGGCGCTTTCGGCGTCGCGTTCGGCGCCGTCGACTCGGCGTTTTGAGCGGTTTGAGCGTCGCGGCCCCAACGTTCGCGCCAACGCTCTCGACGGCGTTCGCAACCGCCGCAAAGGAGCGCGACGACGAGAAGCGCGACGAGCGTCGACGTAATAAGAGCGCGCGCTTGCGACGTCGCTTTTTTTCGCGTCGTTTTTTCGTTCGAGCGCATCGTCGATCCTTTCTTTTGTCGTCGGTTGGCGGGGCGGGGCGAGCGTCGCGGGCGGAGCGCGGCGCTTTAGCGAATAATATAAACGTATTTTGCGTCGGAAGGCAAGAGCGTTTTCGGAAGATTTTGGCGCGTCGACGGCGGCGCGACCGACGTCGAAGGGGCGACGGAGGGAACGGGCGAAACGACGCGCTTGCCCATATTGCGCAGAGCGCCTAAGTTAACGCTTGGAAGCGAACGGTCGCGATTTTTTTGCGAGAACTGTGAAAAAAGACCGGCGCCGCGATTGCAATTTTCCGTCGTCGCGGTTATACTAAGAATCAACGGAAACGAACGGCGCGTTTCGACGTTTCCGTCTCCGCGTCGGCGTCTTCGGAGCGTTTCGGCTCTTGGAGAGGCGAAGAGCGCGAAGAGCGGCGTTTGCCGCGCCGTCGAGTCTTTCCTCCCGAATTTCCTCCCCCTTTATTAATAAGGACGAAAAAATGCGCAAATTGTTCTGCTGCGCCGTCGCGTTGTTGGCGACGGTCGGTTGCTTCGCGGTCTCGTCGGCTCAAGCGGCCGACGTCGAAGAAGGCTTCGTTTCGATTTTCGACGGCAAATCGCTCGACGGTTGGGCGAAACACGGCGGCTCGGCGAAATATAAGGTCGAAAACGGCGAAATTATCGGCGAATGCGTCCCGAACACGCCGCACAACACCTTCCTCGTTTACGAAAAAGAATACGGCAACTTCATTCTGAAGCTCGACTTCAAAGTTTCCGTCCCGGGGAACTCCGGCGTTCAATTCCGCAGCCAAATTCGCGAAGACGGCGACCGTATGTTCGGTTACCAATGCGAAATCGCCGGCGACCAAGACAACGCTCGCATTTACGACGAAGGCCGCCGCGGTCATCAAAAAGGTCGCGTTTGGCTCGACCCGACTCCGGAAGAAACGCTGAAAAAAGCGTTCGCGACGTACAAAGCGGGCGACTGGAACACGCTCGAAATCCAATGCGTCGGCCCGTCGATCCGCACCTGGATCAACGGCGTCGCGGTCTCGAACTTCTTCGACTATCTCGACTTCAAAGGCTACTTCGGTCTCCAAGTTCACGCCGGCGGCCAAGGCACGATTCACTGGAAAAACATCCGCGTCAAAGACCTCGGCGTCAGCGAATGGAAATCGTTCTTCGTTAAGGGCGACGCCGGTTGGGAAATCGTCGACGCGTACAAATTCGTCCCGGCTTGCTGGAAGTTCAACGAAGAAGAAGGCTACCTGATCGGCGAACACCCGGCGTCGGAACCGAAAGACGGTCTTATCGTTACGAACGACAATTACGACGACTTCGTCGCGAAAGTCGACTATCGTTATTGGGGCGGCAACAGCGCGCTTTACTTCCGCGCTCACGAAGTCGACACGACTTGGCTCCTCCGCGGTTGCCAAGACGAAATCGCCGGGAACGGCAAAGAAGCCGGTATTTGGCACACCGCCGGTAAAAACGAACCGGGTCGCGGTTGGCTCGGCTCCGACGACGAATTCGTCGAAACGATTCGCAACAAAGACGGTTGGAACACGATCGCCGTCGCGGCTTGCGGCGACCGCGCCACGACGTTCCTGAACGGTTTCCGCGTCGTTAACATCGACGACCCGAAACTCGAAAAGACCGGCAAACTCGGTCTGCAACTCCACGGCCACGCCGACGGCAAAATGTGGTTCAAAAACTTCCAAGTGATGCCGATCACGAAGGAACAACGCGCGTTGATCGAACGTTAGTCGACGCATAAACGCGGCGCCGGTTTCGAGCGTTCCTCGAAGCGGCGCCGTTCGTTTTACTCCTTTATTTCGCCGTTCCGCGATATTTTTCGCGACGCGTTTTTATTGAAAACGCGACTTTATCGCAATTTTTACCGCAATTATTTTTTACCGCATTAATTAATCGAAAGGCAACTACGATGAAAAAATCGTTCGGTCTCGCTCTCGTCGCGATGCTGTTTGGCGCTTCGTTCGCGAGCGCGCAAGAGTTCACCTCGCTGAAACAAGTCGCCGAATTTGAAAACGGCAAATATATCGACGCGTACAATATTCAAGGCGCGTACTACGAAGAAGCGAAAAACCGCGGTTATCACGTGATCGCTCGCGGCGCGGACAAATTCGACGTCGTCGGTTACCAAGACGGTCTCCCGGGCGCCGGTTGGGATCGCTCGAAAGCGCGTTTCTTCGGGACGGGCGAACTGGTCGACGGCAAACTGGTCGTTACCGGTCAAAAGATGGACATTCCGCGTTATGAAGAAGACCGCGAAATCGTCTTCACCGACGAACAAAAAGCGACGAAACTGATCGGCACGATGGAAGGCGACAAATTCTTCCTCGAGTTCCGCGGCAAGAGCGAACTTCAACGCGTCGTTCTCGAAAGCCCGACGCTCGGCCAAAAGGCTCCGGAAGGCGCGAAGGTTATCTTCGACGGCACGAACCTCGACAATTTCGAACCGGGCGCGAAGATGAACGAAGAGACGAAGGCGCTTTGGTCGGAAGCTCGTATTAAGCCGTTTGAAAAGAAGCCTTACACGCTGCACATCGAGTTCATGACGTCGTTTATGCCGAACGCGAGAGGTCAAGCGCGCGCCAACAGCGGCGTTTACATCGGCGAAGCGTACGAATGCCAAGTTTTGGACTCGTTCGGTCTTGAAGGCGAAAACAACGAATGCGGCGGTTTCTATCAATTCGCGAAACCGATCGTCAACATGGCCGGCGTTCCGCTGACGTGGCAAACGTACGACATTGATTACACTCCGGCGAAGTTCGAAAACGGCAAAAAGGTTGCGAACGCTCGCGTTACGGTCAAACACAACGGCGTGGTGATTCACGATAACGTCGAGCTCCCGAAAGAAACGCCGGGTTGCAAGGGCGAAGCGGACGAAGCGCGCGGCTTGTACCTGCAAGGCCACGGCAACAAAGTCCAATACCGCAACATTTGGGTTCAATACAAAGACTAAGTAAAACGCGAAGTCGAGCGAAGTTTGACGCGATAGGCGAAACGACGTTAAGTCGCTTGCTTGCCGACGTATAGCCGCCGTTCCGACATAACCGCAAACAAGAAAGACGCCGCGCCGGTTTCCGCCAAGAAGCCGTCGCGGCGTTTTTTAACGTCCGATTTTAACGTTTTCGCTTATTTTTTCTTTTAGTCGCTGAAAAAAACGCCGCTTTTCTTTGGGCGCGTCGCGTTGTCGTCTTGAAGAACGCGCGAAAAATCGGAAAATAGAAACGAGGGTTCGCAACGTTTTCGAGCGTCGAACGAAGCGGCGCAAATCTTGTCGTTTAAGGGAAAATCTGCGAAAATCGGAGAAGAAAAATGAAGACGAAGCGCGTCAATTCCGGCGAGAGGCGAAGCCGTTCCGTTTTAGCGAAGATTTTTTTCGCGGCTTTGGTCGTCGCCTCGATTCCTTATTTGTTGTACGCGGCGATTGTGTTTTACGCTCAAAAGACGGCGCGAGAGATCGGGACGCCGCTTGAATCGCTCGAATTGAACGAACCGCCTGCGTCGGTCGAGCCGATTATATTGGACGAGCCGTTTAAACCGTATGCGTCGTTCGAATTTCCGAACCGTTCGAACCGTAAAGCGCTTCTTATCGCGGCGGACGATTACGGAGCTAAAGCGTCGGCGCTCCCGGGCGCAAAGCGCGACGTCGAAGCCTTGCGAGCGCGTCTTTTAGAGATCGGTTTTGAGGAGCGAAACGTTGTAACGCTTCAAACGGCGCGAACCAATACCGGCGAGATCGATTACGACTTTCTGCCGCAAAAAGCGAAAATCGAGGAGCGTTTTAAGGCGTTTGTCGACGATTTGAAACCGGGCGACTTTGCGTTTGTTTTTCTTTCCGGGCACGGGCTCGAAGCGCCGCGAACGAACGAGGCGTTTTTCGTTCCGATCGATTTCGATCCGGAGGAGCCGCTCGCGACGTCGGTTTCGGTCGACGCGATGATGACGGCGTTGGCGAAGAGCGCCGCGACGTTTCGTTGGTTCGCGGTCGACGCTTGCCGTTCGAAACCGTCGGTTCCGTCGCGAACGCTTTTCGCGTCGCGTTCGACGGACGCGTCGCCGTTGTCGGAGATCGCGAACGTTCCGGAGTCGGTTGTTTTACTGCAAAGTTGCCGTTCGGGTCAAAACTCTTACGAGGGCGGTTACGGCGACGCGAAAGAAATTGCGAACGGATTCTTTGCGTTAAGTTTGCTGGAAGCGTTGGATTCAAAAGAGTCGAAAGCGGACGCGAATAAAGACGGCGTCGCGTCGTTTATGGAAATATGTCAATATGTAACGACGCGCACGCGCTACCTTGCAAGAACGTATTATAACAAAGAGCAAACGCCGACGTTGAGCGTCGCCGACTTGCCCGACTTTCCGTTTCTGACGGAACTTATGGTCGACGGAATTCCTTACGACGACTGGAAGCGGATGAACGACGCGTTCGAAGCGGCGAAAGCGTCGCGTCTTAAAGGCGAGTACGAGGCCGCGCTCGACAAACTCGCGCTCGCGCTTCAAATCGCGCCGGAGAACGAAGCGTGCCGCGCCGAGGAAACGGAGTTGCGCCAACTTGTCGCCGCGACGAAACGACCGGACGTCGACGAAGAGGAAACGACGCCGACGCTAACGCCGGAAGAAGCGAAAGCGCGGTATTTAGAAGGGCGGCGTATGGCGTGGGGGCTCGACGGAACGAACGTTTACGGACTCCGCGCGTTCGAGGCGTTGAAAGAAGCGGCGGAAAACGGCTGCGCCGAGGCGGCGGGCGAACTCGCTTGTTTATACGTTTGGGGCGGCGAAGGAACGAACGTCGATTACGAGCGGGCGCGGCGTTGGGCGGAGAAGGGCGCGGAAGCAGGCGACCCGACGGCGCAGTATGTTTTGGCGGGGATTTATTACTTGGGACGCGGCGTCGAACTGGACGACGAAAAAGCGGAGGCGTTTGGACGCGCGGCGTTCGAGGGATTCCGACGTTTAGCGGAGTCGGGCGACGTCGTCGCGATTTATCGGCTAAGCGCGCATTATTATTCGGGCCTCGGCGTCGAAAAGGACGAGGCGAAGGCGACGCGGTATTTGGAGGAAGCGGCGAAGGCGAACCTTCCGGCGGCGACGTATACTTTGGGCTTTTGGCGTTTGCGGGGCGTCGGCGTTGAGAAGAACGGCGAAGAAGGCGCGAGATTACTGCGCGCCGCCGCCGACCGAGGCGACGCGATGGCGGCGGCGAGGCTAGGCTGGATTTTGAAAAGAGGTTTCGGCGGCGAGCGAGACGAAAAGGCGGCGTTGGAATGGTATCGTCGCTCCGCCGAACGCGGTTGTGCCGACGCAATGAACGCGTTGGGGTATTTTTATCTTTACGGACGAGGCGGCGTTGAAAAAGACGAAACGCGAGCGTTCGAGTGGTTCCTTAAAGCGGCGAATTCGGGGGCGGCGCAGGCGTGCGCGCACGTCGGTTGGGCCTACGAATGGGGGCTAGTAGGATTCAAGCGAGACGAAACGAAAGCCTTGGAATGGTATCGTATGGCGACGAAATTAGGTTTTCCGAACGCCGCGTTCGCGTTGGCCGATTTTTACGACCGCGGCGTCGCCGTCGAGCGCGACGAAGCGCGGGCGCAAGAATTGCGTCGCCTAGGATTCGATTTGGCGTCGCGGATGGCGAAAATGGGCGACGAGTGGGCGGCGAGTCTCGTGGGCGAGTGTTATGAAAACGGCGTCGGGGTAGAAGCGGACGCGTCTCAAGCGTTCGAATGGTATCGCAAGGCGTCCGATTTGGGAAATACCGCGGCGACGGTTCAAGTTGGACGCTGTTACGAGGCGGGCTTCGGCGTTCCGCAAGACGCGTCGAAGGCGTTGGAGCTTTATCGCCAAGCGGCGGAACTCGGCGACGCGCAGGCGACGCGCGTCGTGGGCGAGTGTTATGAAAACGGCGTTGGGGTGGCGGTGGACGAGTCGCAGGCATTCGAATGGCGTCGTAAGGCGGCGGAACTTGGCGACGCGGGGGCGATGGTTGCCGTAGGAAAATGTTACGAGCGCGGCGTCGTGGTGGAAGCGGACGCGTCGAAGGCGTTGGAGCTTTATCGCCAAGCGGCGGAACTCGGCGACGCGAGCGCGACGACGGCGCTTGGGGACTTCTATCGGTGGAACGCTTACGAACAGGACGCGTCGCAGGCGGTCGAATGGTATCGCAAGGGAGCGGAACTCGGCGACGCGAGCGCGACGGTCGCGTTAGCGAGTTGTTACGAGTTTGGCGTCGGAGTGGAACAAGACGACGCGCAGGCGTTCGAATGGTATCGTAAAGCGGCGGAACACGGCAACGTAACGCCTTTAGCGAATTATTTCGAGCGCGGCGACGGAAGAGAACCGGACGACGCGAAGACGATGACGACGCTTGGGGATTATTATTCTCAGTATAGCGCTCGTGAAAACGCGGCGTCGCTGGCGTTCAAATGGTATCGCAAGGCGGCGGAGCTTGGCGACGCGAAGGCGACGGTCGTCGTAGGACGACGTTACGCTTTCGGCGTCGGGGTGGAAGCGGACGCGGCAAAGGCGTTCGAATGGTATCGCAAGGCGGCGGAGCTTGGCGACGCGGAGGCGACGAGGGAGGTAGGAGATTGTTACAAGTTTGGCGTCGGTGTGAAACAAGACGTGTCGCAGGCGTTCGAGTGGTATCGCAAGGCGGCGGAACTCGGCGACGCGTGGGCGACGGGTCTCGTGGGCGAGTGCTACGAAAACGGCGTCGGGGTGGAAGCGGACGCGGCAAAGGCGTTCGAATGGTATTGCAAGGCGGCGGATCTTGGCGACGCGGAGGCGACGATCGCCGTAGGAGGATGTTACGAGCGCGGCGTCGGGGTGGAAGCGGACGCGACCAAGGCGTTCGAATGGTATCGCAAGGCGGCGGAGAAAGTTGAAAGACCCGTAGGAGAAGAAGGTTGCGCGCAACCGAACGACGCGGAGGCGGCGGCGATTATTGGGCGTTTTTATGCGCGCAGTTCCCGTGCAAACGCGGCGACGCTGGCGTTTAAATGGTTTTGCAAAGGAGCGGAACTCGGCGACGCGGAGGCGACGCTCGCCGTAGGAGGATGTTACGAGCGCGGCGACGGGGTGGAACGAGACCCGGAACAGGCGTTTGCTTGGCGTCGCGAAGCGGCGACGGAGCGCGGGTCGGCGCTTGCGATAGTAGAACTTGCGCGCTGTTACGAGGAAGGAATCGGCGTTCCGCAAGACGCGGAGAAGGGGAAAGAATTGCGCCGAAGACTTGACGAAGCGATGAAAGCGGCGGGAGGGGAAGAGAGCGAGCTAAAAATCGAGCTTGACGATTTCAAAAACGACGGCGTTCCGTTGAAAACCGATTGAGCGACGGAAATTTTTTCGCATTGACGCGTTTGGCGGGTGGATTTTTCGCGGCGCGTCGGGTATAATGAGGGAACGTCGGGCGCTTCGGGCGTCGGAGCGCCGCGTTTTTCGCCGTCCGTTTGCCGTCGCGAGTCGAAATTATGCCGCCGCTCGATCGTTCCGCCGAATCTTTAGTTTCCGTTTCCGATTCTGTTTCCGCGCCCGTTGCCGCTTCCGATTTCGCGTCGACTTGGCGACGTCGGGCGCAACTCGCCGTCGAGGTTTCGCTCGTGTTCGGCGTCTTTTTCGCTTACGGCGCTTGGCCGATTCCGGACGTCAACGAGCAGTATTACGTCGGGAAGGCGATTCACTTTTGGAATCCGGAATGGCTTGCCGCCGACCCGTTCCTGAACTCGCCGGACTCGCATTGGCTCTTTTACGCCGCGTTCGGGACGCTTTCCTTTTTCTTTTCGCAAAACGCGCTCGTTTGGGCCGGGCGCGTTCTGATTTGGGCGCTGACCGCCTGCGCTTGGGTTCGGCTAAGTCGAGCGTTGATTTCGCGACGCTGGGTCGCGCCGCTAACCGCCGCCGCGTTCGCGTTTTATCTCGAATCGTTTCATATGGCCGGCGAGTGGATTTTCGGCGGCGTCGAGGGGAAAGGGTTCGCGTTCCCGTTCGTTTTTTGGGGCTTGGCCTGCTTCGTCGAGGGGAAATATAACCGCGCTTGGATTCTGTACGGTATTGGGGCGGCGTTTCACGTCTTGGTCGGCGGTTGGGCGGTCGTCGCGTCGTTGGGCGCTTGGGCGATTTCCGCGCACTTCGACTTTAACGCGACGTTGCGAAACGGCGGCGCGAGCGGCGGCGAAATCGGCGAAAAAAGCGCGAAACTTTCGCTCGGCGTTCGGTTGAAACGGCGCTTGCGCGGGTTCGGAGCGGCGTTTTGGAAGACGCTTCCCGGTTTGCTTGTCGGCGGCGCGATTTCGTTAATCGGCGTGATTCCGGCGCTTAAGCTCGACGCCGGGGCGACGGCGGACGTCTTGGCGCGCTCTCGGGAAATTTACGTCTTCGAGCGGTTGGCGCACCACTTGGTCGCGTCGTCCTTGCCTTGGACGTTTTTGCTCCGGTTCTCGCTCTTGACGGCGGCGTTCGTCGCGGCGGTCGTCGGGACGGCGGCGCTCGTTCGGCGTTCGCGTCGGCTCGAAGCGGCGGAAAGCGTTGAAAATAAAGACGTTCAACAAGACGACGCGGTGAATCCGGCGAGCGAAGAAGCGTCGCGGCGATTTTTGCGCGCGACGGCGTTCGTCGGCGTCGCGATTTTGATCGCTTGCGTCGGTTTGCTGATCGACTTCGGCTCGAAGCGCGTCGCGTCGCCGGAAACCGCAAGTTCGCC
>JAFSFF010000341.1 GCA_017435375.1 Thermoguttaceae bacterium | reverse complement strand
TCCCCGCCGGACTCGCCGTTTCGCCGACGCCGACGACTCCTAAAAACGCCGCCGACGCGACGAACGCCGCTCCCAATTTCTCCGCTCTCGCCTTGCGCATCGTCGTCCCCCGTCTCCGTCAAATTCCGCCGCTCTCGTTTTCCTCGCCGAGCGTCAGCGTCAACGCCAACGCGCTCTTGCCGCCGCCGTTTCGCCAACGCTCCTCGTCGACCGCCAACTTCGCTCGCTCGACCTTAAACGTCAGTTCAAGATCCCAACCTTCCGTCGCGACGCGGTAATTGATATATCGCAAAAAATCCAAAACGACGACGTAAAAGCGCAAACCGAACAAAAACGCCGGAAAAATCGCCCAATGAAACGCCGCCGCCCAAACGTCGCCGGTCGCGATCAACGTCGGCCCGATTTTGTCGAGCAAAAAATACCCGGAAAACGCCGCCGTCGCCGGCCAAAGGTTCGGTTCGAGACCGCCGCGTCGGAACGAACGGACGCGCTCGGCGGTCGAGTATCGCCCCGACGTTTTGCGGAACGGCGTTCGTTCGAGCAAAATCGTTTCCGCGTAAAACGCTCCGCGGCGGAACGGTCGCGTCAAGACGAGAAAATAGAAAAGTTGCGGCAAACGCTCCGCCCAACTCGCGACGATTTCGCGCCGCTCGATCTTGCGCTCCGACTCGAACAGCCAAACGCCCAAATATCGCGTCGCCAACGAGCCGACGAACGCCGTTTCGAGCGCGATTATCCAATAAACGAAACAGTTTTGCCAAAAGAGAGCGCCGCTTTCGCCGATTTCGCTCGGGCCGCCGAACAAAAAGAGCGCGAAAAAGAGCGCGTCGAGCGCCCAAATCGGAACCGCCAACAGAGCGAAATAAAACGCCAAATTTTTAAATTCGCGTCCGATAACCAAAAACGCCAAGTCGCGCGTCTCGGACGTCGAGCGCCTCCGAACGGCGATCGCTTGCCGCGTCCAATCGCTTTTTTCGCTTTTTTCGTCGACGCCGTTCATCGTTGTTCGCCCTCCGACGCGTTTTCTTCGTTTGCGCTTAGCCAACCTCGCTTCGCCGCCCAAGAGACGCCGCCAAGCCCGACGATATAAACGACCAAGAGCGCCGACGTAAAGAGCGCGATCCCTCGCTTGACCGCCGCCGCGTCGCCGAAAACGCCCCAAAACAACGTCGGACGCGGCGAAACGAACGCCTCCAACGTCGCCGCGCCGCAAAAGAGAAGAAACGCCGCGACCATCGCCGGCGACGCCTTAATCGCCGCCCGACGCGCCGAGTCGAGCCGCGAATAACCGTTCGTTTTAATCAAACCGAACCCGATTCGCATCCCGGCCGCCGCCGACAAAACGACCGCCGTCAACTCGAACGGCCCGTGCGCGGTCGTAAATTCGGCGAAACGCGCCGCGACCTCCGCTTCGACCGCTCCGCTCGACATATACCCGAACGAAACGCCGAGCGTCGCCGCGTTGAACGCTAAAATATACAGTCCCGGAAACGCGAAAAGCGCCCCCAAGGCGAAACATTGCAAGCCGATTCCGCCGTTGTGTTGGACGTAAAACGCCGCCATTCCGACGCGGTCGAACGCGTCCATTTCTTCAAACGGTTTCGAATACATTCGTTCCAAACTCGTCAGTTGCTCGGAACCGACGACGCTCCGCGCGAACTCCGGATTCTTCGCCGCGATCGCCTCGCACGTCCAGAACGGAATCCAAAAGAGCGCGAGCGCCGTCCAAAACGCCGCGTCGGTCAAAAGCCAACGGGGCGCGTCGAAGAAAAAAACGCGCCAAAACGTCTTCAAATCCCAAGATTGTCGACGATAAAGGACGTTGTGCGCGACGCCGACCAAATCGTTCAAATAACGAATCGTCCCCGGCGGAAAACGATACGACTCCGCCAACGCCAAATCGCCGCACGTCGCTCGATACAACGCCGCGAACCGCGCAATTTTCGCACCGTCGCGCGCTCCTTGCGAACGAACGCTCTTCAGTTCCGCCGTTAACTCTTCCAGTTCTTTCCAATCCGGCTCGCGCTTCGCGATCAGTTCGTCGACCATCGTCGGTCTCCTCCCTCTTGATTTTTTTCCCTCCGTTTATTATACTGTCGTCGACGGGAAAAACAAATCGTTTCTCGGAAAGTCGCGCAAATTTTCATTTCTTTCTTTTTAAAACGGGAACGCGTTCCTATTTCCTTATATCTAAAGACGCGTTTACGTTGAAAATTCAACGCGCTTTCGCCCGCCGTCGTCGCCGCGACGCTCGCCAAACTCGCCAAACTCGCTTTTTATCGTTAACCCGGAAAATTAAGGAGACCCCGATGGAATCGAAACGTTCCGACGTCGCCGACCGCGCCCAACTTCAAGACCGGCTCCTCGACGCGCCCGCTTACCGCAAGGCTTACCGCGACCCCGATTTCCTCTCCGGTTGCGACGGTCGCGAAGTCCGCCTCCTCGCCGAATACGTCAAACCGGAACGAGCGTTCGAAAAAGCGCGAATCGGCTCGACCGTCGTCGTCTTCGGAAGCGCTCGCATTTTGCCGCCGGACGAAGCCGCGCGCCGCCTCGAACTCGCCGAACAAACCGCCGCTCAAACGCCGAGCCCCGACGCCGACGCCGCGTTGGCGAAAGCGCGAACCGCCGTCAAGCTCGCCCCTTATTACCAAACGGCGCGCGAGTTCGCCGAGTTGGCCGCGACGAAAAACGACGTCTTCAACCGCGAAATCGGCCCGGACGGCTCCGTTTGCCCGACCAAACAACGCGAGTTCGTCGTCTGCACCGGCGGCGGGCCCGGTATTATGGAGGCGGCCAACCGCGGCGCGTTCGACGCCGACGAAGAAACGATCGCGCTCAACATCTCCCTTCCGTTCGAACAACGCCCGAATCCGTTCGTTTCGCCGGAATTTAGTTTCAATTTTCATTATTTCTCGATGCGAAAGTTGCACTTCCTCCTCCGAGCGAAGGCGCTCGTCGCGTTCCCGGGCGGTTTCGGCACTTTCGACGAACTCTTCGAAGCGCTGACGCTCCGCCAAACCGAACGGATGCAACATTTGCCGATCGTCCTTTTCGGTCGCGATTTTTGGGAAAGCGTCGTTAATTTCCCGAAACTCGTCGAATACGGCGTTATTTCGCCCGGCGATCTCGACCTCTTCCAATACGCGGAGACCGCCGAGGAAGGCTGGGCGATTATCGAAAAATATTACGCGAACGAAGCGATTCGGCAAAATTAACGGTCGAGTCGAGTTTAACGCCGTCCGACGCGAACGCTCGTCCGTTCGACGCGTCAAAATCGTTCCGAACGGGCGCTCTCCGCGCGAATTTCTCGTCAAGACGCGCCGAAGCCGCTTCCCTTTCGAACGAAAAAGGGTATAATAAAGGGTCGACGTAAACGAAGACCGACGCGGTTTCGCCAACTCGGTTCCAACGAGGCGCTTTTTTGGGCGCTTTAAATACATTAGCGAACGACTATTGAAAAACGAACGATGAAATTGATTTCGAAGATTTTCAAAGCTCGCCTTCTCTCGCTCCTTTACGCGCTCCCGGTTTTCTTGGCGACGTCGCCGCTCGTCCTCGCCGCCGAAGAAGAGGAAGCCAAGGCGTCCGAACCGGTTTGGGTTCTTAGCTGGGCGTCGTTTATTTTGTTCGGCGGATTGACGATCGCCATTTGCGTTTTCTTTTCGCGTCGCGTTGAAACGCTGTTGACGAACGAAGAGCAAAAAGAGGTCGGCGCGCTCGCCGCCGAACGCCTCGCCGCTCGCCGCAAAGCGGAACGTTTGGCGCGAATGCAAGCCGGTCAAAAGAAATCGAACGCGAACTAACCTTGTCGCGCCGCCGCGTTTTCCAACGTCGCGCAAGCGTTTAGCCGATATTAAGCAAGCGTCGAGGAGTTATGCCGTCCGTTTCGTCCAACGCCGTCGAGAGCGAAAGCGCCGAGGACGCGTCGCGTCCGAACGGAACGTCGTCCGAAGAAGCGCGCGGTATTGCGCTCGGATTCGCGGCGTTCCTCATTTGGGGCCTTTTCCCGATTTATTTCGACCTGTTGCGCGACGTTCCGCCGTTGGTAACGCTCGCGTTTCGCGCCGTTTTTACGAGCGTTTTGCTTTTGCCGCTCGTTCTTTGGCGCGGCAAGGGCCCGGCGATTCTCGCGACGTTGCGCCGACCGAAATACGTCGTCGGTTTGGCGATCACGATGGCGGCGACCGCGGCGAGTTGGGGCCTTTTCATTTGGCTTATCGCGGTTGACCGAACGCTTTACTGCAGTCTCGGCAACTACATAAGTCCTTTGGCGAACGTCGTTTTCGGCGCGCTTTTCTTGCGAGAGCGGGCGCGTTTTCTTTCGGCGGTCGCGATTTTCCTCGCGTTCGTCGGGGTCGCGGCGTTCGCGCTCGGCGTCGGGCGTCTCCCTTGGGAAAGCGTCGTCGTCGCGGCGGTTTTCCCGATTTACTCGATCCTGCGCAAGGCGATGGACGTCGACTCGACGACCGCGCTGACGATCGAAACGCTCTTTTCGCTTCCGTTCGCCGCCGCTTATATCGTTTACGCCGGTTATTGGAGCGTCGCGTCGCGTCCCGATTGGGCGACCGATCCTTATTCGTTGACGTTGTTGGTCGGCGCCGGCGCGTTGACGGCGGTTCCGCTCCTTCTTTTCGGCTCGGCGGCGCGGCGCGCGAAGCTCTCGACGCTCGGTCTCCTTCAATACTTGACGCCGACCGGGCAGTTCCTTTGCGGCGCGTTCCTTTTCCGCGAACCGACGACCGTTTACCAATGGGTCAGCTTCGCGTTCGTTTGGGTCGCGCTCGTCCTTTTTAGCGTCGACCTTTGCCGCGCCGAAAAGTCGAATCGCGCCGAAAACCCAAACGCCGCCGACGCGACGCGCCCCGAAACGCCGGCCGATTCCGCTTGAATCGGTCGCCGTTTCCGCCGAAACGAGCCGCGCGCCCGCTTTCGTTTTCCCATTCCCCCCGCTTCCCCTATTTTCCGCCGCTAAGGAGTCGTTCCGATGGGAGTTCTTCGCATCCACCCGCCCGTTTTGCTCTTGATCGCCGCGTTCGGCGTTCCGGAAGAGTCGGTCGAAATCGCCCGAAAGCGCGCCGAACAAGAATTCGGCCCGATCGCGCTCGAAAGCGAGCCTTACCGCTTCGGCGACTTCACCCAATATTACGCGAAGGAAATGGCGCCCGATCTTTTGAAACGATTTTGGGTGTTCGAAAATTTAATCGACGCCGCCGAACTCCCGGAAATCAAACTGAAAACCAACGATTGGGAAGAAGAAATCGGCGCGCGCCTCAAAGCGGAGGGCAAAAGCGACGCCAAGCGTCCGCTGAACCTCGATCCCGGCTATCTCGACCTCGGCAAACTGATTTTAGCGTCGACGAAAGATCACGCGCACCGCATTTACCTCGACAAAGGTATCCTCGCCGAAACGACGCTGATGTACACGCAAAAACGTTGGGTTTCGCTCCCTTGGACGTACAACGACTATAAAGACGAGCAAAGTATCGCGTTTTTCAACCGTTGCCGCGACTACCTTTACCGACGTTACGAAGCGACCGGCAACCTCGGCCCGCGTCGTCCGGCGCCGAAGTAATCTCGCCGCCGCGCCGTTTTTCGCCCGACGCTCGCCGCCGTCGCTTGTTTCTCCGTTTCGCGCCCGTTTCGAACGTTACTCGAAATCGGGCGTCGCTTTTTTTAGGAGTTCGGCGAGCGTTTGAATCGCGTCGTCGCGCGTTTTTCGCTCTTTCGCCAACGCGGCGACGCCGGGCAACTTCCGCCAATCGCTCGTTTTAAAGAGCGTTTCGTCGGGTTTGTTCATCTTCGAATACTCGTCGCGTTCGGCGAGAGCGGCGAGTTCCGCCGTCAACCCCGGAACGTCGACGCGTTTCGGACGAGCGGAAACGAGCGTTTGCGCCGAATCTTCGATCGCTTTGCCGCGCGTCCGCAACTTTTGAATCAAGTCGACCGCCCGCGACGTTAACACGACCGCGACGTCCTTGTCGGGCCGAACGGTCAGCTTCTTCCCCTTCGCGTCGTATCGCCGATTGTAAAACGCCGCGCCGCCTCCGCCCAAAACGCCGCCGATAAACGCCCCGAGCGCCGCCCCGCCGCCGAGCGAAAGTCCGGCCGTTCCG
>JAFSFF010000340.1 GCA_017435375.1 Thermoguttaceae bacterium | reverse complement strand
TTTTATGTCGTACCATTATAAATGATAATCCGGGGAGGGCGCGGCGTCGAGCGTGAAACGCCCTAAATTTGAAATTTTTTCTAAATTTTCTCAAGAAACTGCCGTTTAGGTAAAATTTCCCGATTAGCCCGGCTCGCGTCGGGGCGATTTTTCGGAACGAGCGGCGGTTTCGAGCGACGAAGGCGCCGGTTGGAGCGCGAACGCGAGGTCGAGCGTTTCGAACGTCGGCGGTCGGCGTTTTGCTCTTAATATTAATAGGCGCGTTTTCAACGGGCGCTTTCCGCTAAAGTTCCTCGTCCGACGCGGCGTTTTGCAGGAGCGCGAGGTAACTCGTCGGAATCGGTTCCGCGAGCCCCAAGCGTTCGGCGAGCGCGAACGTCGTTCGACGGGCGGCTTCGAGTTCTTCGGGCGGCGCGAGCGTCTCGATTTCGGTGAAGAAGCCGAGCGGCGGAACCTCGTCCAAAACGATTTCGAACGCGCGACCTTCGAACGTCAACCGAGCGGTTCGGCGGCGCTTCGAGACGGTCGGGCCCGGTTCGAACCCGAGTCGTTCGAAGAAGCGAATCCAGTCGGCGCGGACTTGTTCGACGGTCGCTTCGTCGGCGTCGGCGGGAAGCGAGGGGCCGAGCGGAAGCTCGATTTCTTCGCGGATTTTCGCTTTCGGGTCGAGGCGCGGGCCCTTGAATGTCGCGGCTAAGCGGTTGTCTTGGCGACGGATTCGCAGCGCTTTCCCTTCGGTCGGGAACCCGGCGGCCTCGTTGCGAAAAAAGAGGTCGATTTCGGAGCGCGGCGCGTCGAAGGCGAGCGAAAAATCGTCCCGAAGGCGAGCCTCGTAAGCGTCGGCGTCCGGAACGCGGAACTTCATTTCGATTTCAAGCATTTTCAATGTTAAAACAGGGGAAATGGAGAAAGAGGGGAAAGCGGCGCCGCCCGCGTTGGGAAACGGCGTCGCGTTGAGGAACTAAAAACTTTTAGCGTTTTTTAAAATGGAACGAGTTTTGAAAAACGTTTGAAAGCGGTCGGCGTCCGGCGTTATTGGAGAACGTCGACGCGACGGACTTCGCCGCCGCCGTCGCCGCCGCGCGGGGATTCCTTCGGATATTTCGGGTTGCGGCTCAGTTTGACCGGGCGAACGAGTTTTTCCGGGTTCGGAACCGGCGTTCCGTCTTCGAACCGAAGGTTTTTGAACTCGATATTTTCGACGACGCAGGTCGCGTCGCTCATAAAGACGTCGACCGGGCGGCGGTTTTCGCCGGAGCCGTACCAAAATTGCATACATTCCGGGCCGACGTAAACCAAGCAAGCGTCGCCTTCCGGCTTTTTAATCGTCAAATTCTCGAACGTCAAGTTGCGCGAGTTCGACAAAATGCTGATCGGCGCGATCGGGTTGACTTTGTTGTTCGGCCCGACGCCGTAAAAGTCCTTGTCCCAACCGGCGGTCGGCGTGCAGGCGAGCGCGCCTTTGAGATTGTCGACGTAAATATTGTCGAGCGTTCCGACTTGGCATTCGTTTTGAAGCCCGGCCGGCGATTGCGCGTACATCTTGAAATAGTTGAAGCCTTCGAGGTCGCGCAAGACGACGTTCGTAATCGGACAGTCGATTTTCGTTCCGTCCGGGTAAACCAAGACGCCGGGGAGAAGGCGGATATCCTTCAACGAACCGGAGACCGAGCGGCAATTTTGAACCAAAACGCGGTCGATCGGGCCGAGCGCGGGCCCGCTTTGCGGCCAGTCCCAAGCGTTGATCGCGACGCAGTCGTCGCCGGTGCGAACGCAGTCGAAGTTTTGAACGACGGCGCGGGAAAGGGGCCCGTTGAAGTGGACGCCGTCGCAGTTCGTTTCGACCGCGATATCCGAAACAAAAACGTTGCGAGCGTTCGAGATATGAAACGCGAACGGCGCGCCCTTTTCGATTTTAACGTTCGTGATCGAAAGATCGGCGACGTTCGAGAAGAGGAAAACGCCCGCCGAGCCCGGAATCGTCCGTTTGCGGTCGGACGCGCCGTCTCCTTCGGAGCGGTGTTTTTTCTCTTGCGACCAAATCCCGCCGTCGACCGTAATGCGGAAATCGCGCGACGAGTCGTCGTCGAGGTAAACCGGACGAATCCGGCCCGGGAGCATATGTCGGTTGCGCAACATGCAGGCGTTCAAGTCCGGGACGGCGTGAATCCGCGCCTCCGGGTCGGCTTGAATCGCGACGTCGGAGTCGAGGTAAATCGGGTTGTCGATATAATAAACGTCGTCCGATTTCGGGATGTAGACGCCCTTTTTCTCGTCGAGCGCGGCTTGAATCGCGTCGGTCCAAACGACGTATTCCTTGCCGCCGATTTCGACCGTTCGTTTGCGGTTTTCGTACTCGCGGACGTTCGGCAAGTTTTTTAATTCCGGATATTTAATCAGCGACGTTAAATCGTCGACGATTTCTTGTTTGGTAAGCCGTTTTTCCGGTCGAGCGTCTTGCGCGAACAAAAAGGACGCGTCGGACGCGAAAACGCCGAAGGCCGCGACAAACGCCGTCGCGACGACTAAACGGAACGTTGAAATTTTCATCGGGGAAAGCTCCTTCGCTTAGCGGGAGTTAAAAAGGGAAAAACAGGGGAAATGGGGAAGACGATGGACGAACGGGACGCGGGGCGCGAAACGGCGGAACGTCCCGAGCGTTTTTTAAGGAACGCAAAGGCCGAAACGTCGTTACTTTGCCGCTTCTTGAGCCGGAACGACCGGCGGCGCCGCGACGAAGCGTCGAACCGTTTTCGCCGTTCGACCGTCCGGCGTCGTCGCGACAATCTCGACCGCGCCGGTTTTCTCTTGCCAACTCGAGTGTTCGAACGTTCCGTCCGGGCGGACTTCGACCGCTTTGTCGCCGACGGTAACCGCGGCGCCCGGTTCCGTCAAGCCGTAAAACTCGATAACGACCGGGCCCGGAACGAGCGTCGCGCCGTCGCCGGGGAACGTTTGGACGAGCAAACGCGGGCCGTTCGTTAGCGACTCGATTTCGCGAGCCAGTTCGAGGCGCGTTTCGGTAAAGACCGCCGGGTCGAGCGCGACGTCGGACGGCGTTCTAATCGCCCGGCGAGCGAGTTCGAGCGAGCGTTTTTTCGCGTTCAGCCAACGCAACTCGGCCCCGACTTCTTTTTTGACGCCGCTAATCAAATTTTCGAGCAAAACGAAATATTCGTAATCTTCGATACTTTCGCGTTCCAGCTCCCAACGAATCGAGTCGAGCGGGCCGGGATAGACGACGTGCGTGTCGCCGGGGCCGTATTTCTCGGTCGGCGCGCCGAACGGGTCGTCTCCCCAGAAGTTGTAACCCCAGTGAAGATAACCGGTTAGGTTCTCCGAGTAATTCAGCCAATGGAGCGCGCGGACGCGGGAGCCGGGCAAATCCATAAAGCGGTTCGGATAGCGTTCGCCGTAAGGATGGCAGCAAATATAGTACCAAAATTCGACGTCGGCGCCCTTTTGAGCGGCGTCGGCGCGGACTTCTTCGTAAAATTCGCGCCAACGGTCGAAGTGCGAGAGCTTCGGAACCCAAACTTCAAGGTCGCCGACAAAATCGGTCGACTCGATCGCGTCGACGCGGCGCAGTTTCGGGGCGATTTCGCAAACCCGTCGCGACGCGGCGCGCCAAGCGGGCAAGTCGGCGCGGAACGGCTCGTCGGCGATGTGAATCATACAGCGGTCGATTCGGCCCGTTTCGACCAAATACGCTTCGAGGCGACTCAAGACCGGCGCGAGCCATTCTTCGGAGGGCAGCCAAACGTCTTTGCCTTGCGCTTCGTCGTAAACCGCGCCTTGCGCCCAGTTTATCGTGTTGTCGTCGCGGTTGATTCCGCCGACGTGAACGAGTTCGAATCGCTCGCCGACGCCGGTTTCCTCCGCGAGTTTAAGATAACGTTCGAGTCGGGAAAAGTCGACGTTCCAAGCGCCGTCTTTCGTCCGCGTCGCTCGAGTGAGACCGTCGCCCGGGCGCCAGTAGACGTAAACGACGTTTTGGCGGTGCTCGGCCATGTTGCGGAAATAA
>JAFSFF010000037.1 GCA_017435375.1 Thermoguttaceae bacterium | reverse complement strand
GTTGGAGCCTTTCACGCTGACGCCGGATCAAATTTCCACCGCGGCGAAAAGCGCCGACGAAAATATCAAAACGAGCGAAGTAACGCCCCAAGAATACGACGAAGCGTTGGTCAATTACGATTACGGCGAATACGCGAAACTCATCAAGAGCGCGGTTACCGTCAACGCTTACGAAACGCCGAACCGTTGGGAACAATCGCTCTTCCCGGACAAAAACAAGCGTCCGAGCGTGAAACCGTTGCCGGTCGAAAATCTCCGCGCGGTTCCTTGCGTCGGCGCCATTATGTATAAAGAGTTGACCGCGAACAACGCGGCCGCCGCGATGGGCGGAGCCGCCGGCGGTATGGGCGGCGCCGGAGCGATGGGCGCGGGAGGCCCCGGCGGCGGTATGGGCGGCGCCGGAGGTATGGGCGGAACCGGCGGCGAAACGAAAGGTCGCCAATGGATCGCCGTTACCGGGTCGATTCCGATTCGCAAACAACAAGCCGCTTACGGCGATTTGTTCGGGAACGCGCAGTATCTCGACGACGCTCGCGACCAACCGCGTTACCTTTATTACGAACTGGAACGCGGCGAAGTCGCGCCGAACGGCGACGTCGCTTGGTCGAAGGTCGACGTGTTGCGCGCGATCAAAAAAGAGAACAACCAATGGAACGGCGTCGGGTCGGAGCAAGTCGGGTTTAGCTATCACGCGCCGACGTTCTCCTCCTATCCGCCGATGGCGATGAGCTGCCCGCCGATGGCGAACAAACCGTTCGGCGAAGAAATCGCGAACTTGCCGAACATTCCGTTGAACTCTTCGGAACAAATCGAGGTGCAGTCCGCCGAGCTTGAACGTTGGAACAAGTTGCAAGAGGCGATGAACCAAATCGACGAAAGCACCTTGCTCGACCGCGACCCGTTCGAAGGCGCGGGCGGTTCCGCGATGGGCGGCGGTATGGGCGGTATGGATTCCGGAATGGCCGGCGGCGGTATGCCCGGCGGCGGCATGAGCGCGTCCGGAGGGATGGGCGCGAACGGAATGGGCGCCGGGAACGATTGGCTCGTCAACCGCGAAGCGGTCGCGAAGCAAATGTTGAACGCGCAAACGGTCGCTTCGGTCGATTATTACCTCTTCCGTTACTTCGACTTCGAAGTCGAGGAAGGCAAAACGTATCAATATCGCGTGAAGCTGTTGCTGGCGAACCCGAACTACGGCGTCGAAGAACGTTTCGTCGAAGACCCGACCGCGACCGAGCAAAAGATTATCGCGTCCGATTTTAGCGAACCGTCGAATCCGGCTTCGTTGGGACGTTCGGCGCGCGTCTTTGCGCAAAGCGTCGAAGCGCCGTCGCGACCGGGCGCCGAACCGCGCGTTCGTATGGCGTCGATTTACTTCGAGCAAGAGTCCGCGACCGAGTCGTTGGCGCAAGATTTGTCGATGAGACTTGGGCAAGTCGCCAATTTCAAGGGCAAGCCGCACGAACCGGTCAACGTCGCCGGCGCGTTGCAAACGGGCCAAATGGGAATGGGCGCGATGAGCGGAATGGCGCAACAAAGCGGAGGACGCGGCGGTCGCGGAGGACGCGGCGGCAAAGCGACGGTCGACCACGTGTCGGACGCTTGCTTGGTCGACGCGATCGGCGGCGCGAAGATTTCCGGCGCGGAATTGCGTTCGCCGGGCAAGATTATGATTTTGGAACCGAACGGTTATCTCCAAATTCGCGAAGTCAAAGAAGACGCGCGCGAATTGGGACGTTACGACGGTTCGCAAAGCGGCGGTATGGGAATGGGAACCGGAGCCGCCGGTATGATGATGTGATCGACGGTTGACGTCGACGAGGCCCCGACGGTTCGCGCCGTCGGGGTTTTTTATTGGCGAACGCGGCGAAAACGCGTCGCGGCGGCGAAACGTTCGGAAAGCGAAGTCGAGGAAACGAGAGAAGGAACGGAAGATGCGGATTTTGATCGCGATTAATCAAGCGCGCGTTCTTTACGATTTTAAGCGCGAACTGGTCGAGGCGCTTTATCGACGCGGCGACGAACTCTTTTTTTCGTTCGAGGAGGATTTCCGAACGTCGGCGTTCGCGGATAAAGGAACGATCGTTTCGACGCCGATCGAGCCGCGCGGGCTAAATCCGTTGAAAGACGTTAAACTTTGCCGGTTTTACCGAAAATTGCTGAAAAAGTTGCGTCCGGATTTGGTCTTGACCTTCACCGTGAAGCCGAACGCGTATTGCGGACGCGCTTGTCGAGCGACGCGAACGCCTTACGTCGCGACGATTTCCGGTTTGGGGACGGCGTTTTACGGCGCTTCTTGGAAGCGTCGCGTCGCGACGGCGCTTTATCGAAGCGGTTTGAAGGGCGCGTCGCGAGTTTTCGCGCAAAACGACGCGATCGCTCGGCGGCTGGTCGACGAACGAATGGCGCGGGCGGAGCAAATCGTCGCGACGCGCGGTTCCGGCGTCAATTTGGAGCGGTTCGATTACGTCGATTATCCGAGCGACGCCGACGGAACCCGCTCGCTTTTCATCGGACGACTGATGCGCGACAAGGGCGTCGTCGAGCTGATCGAGTGCGCGCGGCGGATTCGCAAAACGCGGCCGGACGTCGTTTTTCAGATGGTCGGCGCGACCGAGCGCGGTTGCGACGTTCATTATTTGACGTTCAACGCGGCGAACGTCGGCGTCGTCGAGTATTTAGGGTATCAAGAGGACGTTCGCGAAGCGTTGGCCGCCGCGCACGCGGTCGTGTTGCCGTCGTATCACGAGGGACTTTCGAACGCGCTTTTGGAGGGCGCGGCGACCGGGCGGCCGATTTTGGCGTCGAAAATACCGGGATGCGTCGAGACGTTCGACGAAGGCGAGAGCGGATTCGGGTTCGAGCCGCGCGACGTCGAGTCGTTAACCGAGGCGGTCGAGCGGTTTTTAGCGACGTCTTGGGAACGGCGGCGCGAGATGGGGCGGCGCGGTCGCGAAAAAATCGAACGGGAGTTTTCCCGGGCCGAAGTGGTCGCGCAATATTTGCGGGAAATCGACGCGGTCGCCGCCGAGTCGCGACGCCGACGAACGAACGGGACAAACTGAAAATAACGACAAAACGCCGGGCCGACGCGAAAAAAGAGCGCGTCGGCC
>JAFSFF010000339.1 GCA_017435375.1 Thermoguttaceae bacterium | reverse complement strand
GGCGAGGCGCTTTCGCGGGCGCAAATTTCGTTTTACGTCGTTGACCGCGCGACTTTGCGGAGTTTAACGAAAAATCCGGAGAACGCCGAGGAAGCGGCGCGGCTGGTCGGGAAGTTTAAGGGCGTTATTTTCCCGCGTTGGTCGGAAAAAATCGAGTACGATTGGGCCGACCCGAACTTCCGCGAGCTTTGGAACGCGGACGAAAATACGATTTGTCGTTGGGAACAGATTCGGCCCGCGACCGCCGATTTCGCCGGGGAACGTCTTGTCGCGGAACCGGCGAACCCGGACTTGATCGCAGGAACGTTCGAGCGGGAAGGGCGGACGATTTTCGTCGTTTCGAATCCGACGACGAACGATTGGCGCGGCTCGTTCCGCTTGGCCGGGGCGGACGGCGTCGAGTTTGCGTCGGAGCGTTGGACGGCGCTCGACCCGAAAACCGGGGCGGTCGAGACGTTCGCGACCGACGACGGCGCGTTTCCGGCGGAGTTGCCCGGGCGTCGGACGTTGATTTTCGTTTCGCCAGAGAAAAAATGAACGAGGAAAAGGCGGCGAAGCGACGGCGAAACGTCGGGCGTTGAAATTTGCGCAAACCGCGCAGTTTAACGTCGTCAAACGTTCGGAAAGGGCGTCGGCTTAAAATTTTTGCGTTTTTTCGGAAAATTTTTTGAAAAATGGGCGCGTCGGCGATTTTTTCTCTTGGCGGCGCGCCGTATCGGCGTACAATAGAGATAGTTCGATTTCGTTTTGCCGAAAAAACGCAAAATTTTTTCACCGGGGGCGAACTGGGTTCGACCGGGCGGGCGAAGCGTGAGTTGCGCGTCGAGGTTGATCGGTTGGCCTCGTTAAAAGCCGATTAAAAATTTCAATTGCCAACAATCAAGTGGCTCTGGCCGCCTAAGAACAGGCGACCCCGGGTTTGACGCTTCGCCGAAGAGCGGAAAAACCTGGTCGATAATTTCGGATCGTCGCTCGTCGCGCCGAACACGCGAGCGGTTAAATTTTGCTTTCGGATCGTCTCTGAGAAACCGTCGTCGATAAGGGTTCGAGGGGATTAAATTTTAAAGAATCGACTATACGCGTAGACGCTCTCGTAGAGACGTCGCGGGACGCGGGTTCAATTCCCGCCGCCTCCACTGATCGAACGTCGAAAGTTTTTTCGGCGCAATTTTGAAAGAAACGTCGTCCCAGCGGCGTTTCTTTTTTTATTTCTTGACGCGACTTTGTCGGTTGCGTCGGCAAGAGGGATTTTAACGTCGGCGTCGCGGCGGAAATGTTGGACGACGGCGTTTGGGCAGGTTAGGTAAGAATAGGTTGGCCGGGTGAAAGGATTGGAATTTCGTTGGACGGCGAGACTTAGAACGCCAACCGGCGGGGATTGCGCTTGACGCGTCGGGCCGAATTTTGGTAAAATAGGGAAACGGTCGTCCGTTTACGACCGAAAAGTTTGCGCGTTTTGCCCAGTGTTCCTTGCGATGAAGAAATTTTTGCGAAATTTTGTCGATTACGCGGTTTATTTGCTTGTTCGCGTCGTTATTTGCGTCGCGCAGTGTCTTTCGCTCGACGTTTGTCGTCGCGGCGCCGAGATATTGGCGTTTCTTTTTACCGACGTTTTGAAAGCGCGCGGTCGACTTTTAGAAACGAATTTATCGAAAGCGTTTCCGGAATCGACGAAAGCCGAGCGGCGCGAAGAAATCCGCCGGATGTGGACGCATCTTTTCTTGATGGCCGCGGAGGTCGCGCACGCGCCGCGGGAGTTGCACGAGTTAAACTGGTGGGAATCGGTAAAATTGGAAAACCCGTATTGGATGCTGAACGCGCTCCTCGACGACCGCCCGTTGATTTTGATTACCGGACATTTTGGTAATTTTGAAATGGGCGGTTATATTTTGGGGCTTTTAGGGTATCCGACGTTTTCCGTGGCGCGGCGTCTCGATAATCCGTATTTGAACGATTTTATCGGCGAATTTCGCGGACAAACGGGACAGTTTCTCATCGATAAAAACGAGGGGTACGAGGAAATTCTCGACGTCTTGCGCAACAAAGGGACGATGGCGTTTTTGGCCGACCAGTCCGCCGGGCGCAAGGGCGCTTGGGTCGACTTTTTCGGGCGGCCCGCGTCGGCGTTTAAGGCGCCGGCGTTGCTTAGCGTTCAGTACGACGCGCCGATGTTGGTTTGCTCCGCGACGCGCAACGACGACAAGCCGATGCATTTTACGTTAAAACATATCGATTGCGTCGACCCTCGCGATTTGCCGGAGGGAATACGGACGATTCAGCAGATGACGCAGTGGCACGCGTCGGCGCTGGAAGGGGAAATTCGCCGCCAACCGGATCAATATTGGTGGCTGCACAACCGCTGGAAGACTTACGGACGCAATTTCGATAAAAAGTAAAACGGCGTCGACGCCGTTTCTCGGCGCTTTTAAACGCTAAATATTGGAATAAGCGGCGAGCGAACGACGGCGGCGAGGCGAATTCGTCGCGTCGTCGAAGAAAATCGAGAAAATTTTTAAAAAGACCCTTGCGCGTTTCGGGTTTTGTGGTAAGATATAAAGCGTTGAGGGGAACGAAAGTCGACCCCTTAACGGCAAGCCCTGATAGCTCAGTTGGTAGAGCAAGCGGCTGTTAACCGCTGGGTCCTAGGTTCGAGTCCTAGTTGGGGCGCTTAAAACGTTAAAACTCCGTTCTTTTGAGCGGAGTTTTTTGTTTTCTTGACGGCGCGGCGGACGTCGGCGACGGGCGGCGGTTAACGGTCGGAAAAATTTTTCAATTTGGAGACTTCGGCGGAAACGTTGCGGAACGTCGCGACTCGGGGCCGATTCGGGGGGCGGGCGCGAGCAAACGTCGGAGGAAGGGGAAGGAAACGAACGTTTGGCGTTCCGGCGCGACTCCGACCGTCGGAAAACGAACCGAGTCAAAAGCGAGAAAGGCGAATGCGACAGCGAAAATCGCGTCGCGTTGGGAAAAAAGTTGAAAAAATTTCGAAAAAGGGGCTTGCGGTTTCGCGCTTCTCGGATATAATCTATTTTGTTGTTGGGGGACGTAAGACTTCCAAACGGCAAAGCCCTGATAGCTCAGTTGGTAGAGCAAGCGGCTGTTAACCGCTGGGTCCTAGGTTCGAGTCCTAGTTGGGGCGCTTAAAACGTTAAAACTCCGTTCTTTTGAGCGGAGTTTTTTTGTTTCTTGACGGTTTTAAAAGCGTCGCTGAGGAAACGAGGGACGGCGATTGGAGAATGGGCGGCGAGCGGTTGCGTTCGGGCGGTTTTTTCAAGCGAATTAAAACCGGAGACGCCGAACGGAGGGGGGGAAACGCCTTCGCTCGACGCTCTTTGATTGGAAAACGCTCGTCGATTTTGAGAAGACGCGGCTCGAACGTCGCATTGTCGTCCTTTGATTGAAAAACGCTCGCCGATTTTAGAAGGCGCAAAAAAACGCCGCTTTTCGTCGAAGAAAGGACGAAAAACGACGTTCGGCGGTTAATTTCGGCGGCGCTTGCGAGAAACGACGCTAAATTGGTTAAACGGCGGCGACTTTAACGCTCCGCATAGACCGGTTCGAGAACCATCACGTCTTCCGAAACGAGCGTCGCGGTCAGTTTGCGGTCTTTCAGCTCGAACGTCTTGCCGGAAACGCGGTCGACGAACGCTTTCACGCGATCAAAGTCGTCGCCGCGGAAGGCGATTTCGAACGTCTTTTCCTCTTGCGAGTCGTTAAAAACGGTGAAATAGAGCGACTTTGCGGGCGTTTGCGACGTATTTTGCGGCTTGCGGAGGTATTCGAACTTGCCGAAACGCTCGACGTAAACCTTCTCGTCGCTCGAAGTCGCGCCGGTTCGCGCCTCCCAACCGGCCTCCGCGACCGCTTTGCAGAGCGGCATATACTTCTTGAAAAGCGGACGGTCGCGCTCGTAAAGCGCCGGAGTCAAGAAATAATGCTTCGTCGACGCGTCGGCGCTAAAAAAGCCGGGGAACATCCCGTACGCAAGGACGCGTTTCATATACTTTTCGACGTAATCGGCGCCGAATTTCTCGAAATCGGTGTTCATTAGGAAACAGTACGGTTTTCCGTAGCAAAGCG
>JAFSFF010000338.1 GCA_017435375.1 Thermoguttaceae bacterium | reverse complement strand
CGTTTGCGCCTTGACGGAAAGCTCGTAAGCGCGCTTCGTTTGCGATAAAATTTGCGGTTCGCCGAGGATCATGCTGTCGAGACTCGACGCGACGGCGAAGAGGTGCGCGGCGGCGTCTTGCTCGCCGAACGAATGAAGCGCGTCGGCGCGTTCGACGACGAGCGTTTCGGCGTCCGTCTCCGGCATTTTGGCCGAAAGAATCGTCGTCAACGCCGTCGCGTCGTTCGGAAGCTCCGTTTTTTCCGACGCGAAATAGAGTTCCGTTCGGTTGCAGGTCGAAACGAGCGCCGCTTCGACGTCCGGGAACGCGGCGCGCCAAGCGGCCAACGCCTTTTCGGCTCCGGCGGCGTCGAACGAAAAAAGTTCGCGCGCCTCGATCGACGCGGTGCGACTATTTAAGCCGACGATTCGAATCATCGCGAAAACGACTCCTTAACGAACGACGGCGCGGCGTCGACAAACGGGAACGGAGGGAACGAAACGGGAAGGATGGACGGCGCGGCGCCGAGCGGACGAACGCCGAAAAAACGCGCTTCTTTATTTTGACGCCGAGACGCGACGTTGGCAAGGAGGGAGGGCGCGTTTTGAGCGAATTTTGTCGAAACGTTCGGCGCCGAGAACGCCGAATCGGGCGTTTTTTCCGTTTTTTCCGGCGCGTCGACCGGTTGGGGCGACGTCTTCGGTTGCGGGATTGAGGCGGATTGGGAAACCGGGGCCGTTGCGGCGGATTGCGAGGCCTCGGGACGGTCGAGCAAATCGCGCCAATGTCCGCGACCGGAGAGCGCGACGAAAAGGAGCAAAACGGCGAGGGTCGCGGAGCAAACGATCGTAAAAAACGCCGCTTCCGCGCCTTCGTCGACCGCCGTCGAACGCGCCGTCGCGAGACGACGAATCGCCGTCGCGACGAAGAGAACGGTCGCGCCGAGGGCGATCGGGTCGCCGAAAAATGAAACCGAGGACGCGTCCGACGCGAAAAATTTCAGACAGTGCCCGCTCGCGACGCCGACGCCGAGGAAAAGGAGCGCGCCGTTCGCCGAGAAACAAGTCGCCCGCGTCGACCATTCGAGCGTCGGAAGAATCGAATCGGCGACGAAAACCTTGCGCTTAAGACGCGAACGACGCAAGAAAAACATTGCGCCCGAGACCGAGCCGACGAGCGAAAGGAGCGTCGCCAAAAGGAGCGAAACGCCGTGCGCGCCGCGAGTCCAACGACCGGGCGCGTTCGGTGCGAACGCCGCGTCCGGCGCCGCGAAACCGACGCCGCAAAGGAGAAGGGCGAGCGGAACGAGGAACAAACCGAACCGCGCCTTCGGAGAAACAAACGTCAAATAAAGGTAAACGAAAATGACTCCGAGCGCCAAGAGGTAAAACCAGCCGGCGGGCGTCGACAAAAAACGACCGTGTTGCGCCAAATGGTGGTGGTAAAGAAACGCCGATTGAGCGACCGCGCCGAGAACGGCGAACGCGACCGCGCCCCAACGCAAACCGAACGCTCGGCGACCGGCGCGGAAATCGACGATTTCTAAAACGAAAACGACAAAATAACAAGCGATGAAACAGACGATTCCGACGCCGCTTAGCATTTTTGAAACTCTCGAACGATTTCGTTTGGTTTTGTGCGGGAGCGGGAAAAGAACGACAAACGAAACGACGCGCCGCCCAAAACGACGAAGATTAGGAACTTCGTAACGATTAAATGTTTGAATAAGGCTTGAATATTTGAAAACGGCAAAGGTTTCAAGGTTGCGGGGCGGCGAACGTCGGTTAAAAATTTAGTCGCTTAATTTTTCGACGCGAAAATATTCGAAACGCGCCCACTGCGTTTTGTTGTCGCGCGGGCCGTTCCAACATTGAACGCCGACGCGATCGGACGGAGCGACGTTGAGTCGACCCTCGTAAACGCGGCGGAACGAAGACTCGCCGTCGCAACAAAATTCGGCGACGACGTTTTGGTCGACGACGGTGAGACGCAATTTGACCGCTTGCGCCTCGACCGGAACTTTGCCGGGAAAAATGCACGTTTTTCCGTCGACGCAAGCGTAAACGAGCTTAAAGACGACGCGGTCGTTTTGAATCCAATAAAGACCGCACTGCTGGTGTTGAGCCGTCGGTTTTTCCAAAAACGAACACTTCGTTTCGACGCGGTAGGAACCTTCGGCCTTGCCGTCGCGCCAACGGAAAAAGTTCAGCGGTCGCAACAAGGCGTTGCGCGCTTCGTTGTCGCCGAACGGTTCGAAGAAAATTTCCAACGAATTGTTGACAAAACGACGGCAGGGAGCGTTCTCGCGCAACCAAACCCAGCCCGGCTTTAGTTGCCCTTCGAAACGATCTTCAAAGACGATTTCCTGCGCGCGGAGAGACGAAGTCGACGCGACCAAAAGGAAAACGAGCGTTAAAAATCGGAACATCGGAAATCTTTCGTGGAAGCGAAACAGGCGCGACGGCGCGGCTGCAGGAAACGCAAAACAACGACGACGAGAACGTCGCGTTTCGGCGTCGACGGTCGGGGGGAAAAGCGACGTTAAGGAGGGGCCTTTTCGGACGTCGCCGCGCCGAACTTTACTTTATTTTACTTTATTCTATAAGAAAATCCCAAAAAGTAAAACCTTTTTTCGAAATTTTTGCGATTTTAACAAAGGTAAAATAGCGTTTTTACGATTTTAGCGGTTGCGACGTTTGGCAATGAGCGGCTTTTACCGCGTCGGCGAAACGGCAAACGGGCGCGAATCGGTTTAGGGGCGGGGTTCCGGCGTTTTTTCGGCGCTTGGACGGGAAAGGGGGAAAGCGTTGGGCGAACGACGGCGAAGGAGCGCGACGGCGGCGAAAATCGCGAACGCCGGAACAAAAATTTCGAGCGGCGCGCGCATTCGCATATTTGTCCAATAAATCAAATGCGGAATCTGCACCGACGCGACCAACAGAACGCCGAGCGTCCAAGGGGAGTTCAAAACGGCGGCGACGACGGGCGTTTCGCGGCGGCGTCGGAACGTTTGGAGAACGAGAAACGCGGCGCCGAGGAGCGCGGCGGTCAGTTCGACGGCGTAAAAAGCGGCGACGGCGAAACGGGCGGCGCGACGGCGCGGCGATTCCAAATCGGGCGAGGCGAGGGGGCGCCCTTCGGCGTCGACGGCGTTCGGGAGGACGCGCCAAAGTTCGCCGATTCGGAGCCCGACCGAATAAAGGAACGTTCGCGGCGCGGAGCGAATCGTCTCGTCGGCGCGTTCGGACGTCCAACGATTTTGGAACAGCTCCGCTTCCGGCGAACCCGGTTCGAGCCCGGCGTCGGCGAGCGCGGCGGCGTATTCGACGGCGCGACGGCGGTGAAACGGTTCCGGATCCCAAAGGCTCCAAGGAGACGACGACTCAAAATGAAGGTAAATTTCCGGGTTGTGCGCTAAATAGCGGGTGTATCCGCCGTGCGTCGTCGTCAAAATCGGACGGTCGAACGCGCGGAGATTGCGGAGCGTCCAAGGCGCGACGGCGGCGCCGATTCCGAGCAAAAAGAGCGCGGCGGCGAAAAGTCGGTCGAGTTTGCGGGTTTTGACGGCGACGGCGAACCCTTGCGCGGCGAAAAGGAGGAAGACGAGGCCGGCGAAGGCGAAAAACGCCGGACGGCAAAGGGTCGAGACGCCGAACAAAACGCCGAGCGCGGCGAAGGCGGCGGACTCGGACGCGGCGGACGCTTTTGTCGCTTCGAGCGCGGTTCGGGGCGAGCGTCGGGCGGCGACGGCGGCGGTCGCGTCGAGAAGGAGGGCGGCGAAGAGCGCGGCGAGGGTCTCCGTCATAACGAGGCGCGACTGTTGGAGCAAAATCGGATCGACGGCGACGAGGAAACCGACCGCGGCGGCGCTTTTCGGGCCAAAATCGAGTCGCCGAGCGAAGCGGTAAACGACCGCGACCGTCGCGACGCCGAGGAGCCAATGAAAGAGCGCGAACGCGGCGTTTCGGGAAAGCGCGAAATAACGGTCGAAAACGCTCCGCTCGGCGGTTGGTTGGGAAGGATTGGGGGATTTAGGAAGATTGGCGGCGTCGGCGTCGGCGGGAGTTGGCGTTAAATTGGAAAAAAAGGGGGCGTTGAGCGAATTGGGGGCTTGAGGCGAAGCGTCGTCGGCGGCGACGTTGAGCGCGGCGGGGCGTTCGTCGGCGCGGATTAGCGGGTAAACGAACGTTTTGAGCGTCCAAGGGTAAAGGGGCGGGCGGAACGCGGTCGGCGTCGTTTCCGTTCCGAAAACGTTGTAAACGGCCCAATTTTCCGCCAAGCGCCGATAATCGTCCGGGTCGGCGTCGAACGAACGAAGCGCCGGAAAAAGAACGGCGCCGCGGATAATCAACGTCGCGACGATTAACAAAAAAAACGGCGACGGGCGGCGCGTCGAGCGAACGGAAGGGGAAGCGGAAACGGCGGGGGCGGGCGGCGACATGCGAACGGCTCCGGCGGGGCGTTTTTGTCGTTATTAATTAATATAAAGGGAGAAAAGCGCGAAAAGAACTTCCCTCGTCGACGAACGACTCGACGGCGCCGAGTCGAAATCGGGCGCCGTCGAGCGCGAGAAAGAACGTTTCGACGTTAAAAAATAACGGTCGAAACGGATTTAATGATTTTTAACGTTTGAGAACCGTCTCGTCGGCGAAGTCGAGGTATTGCTCCCAGTCGAAATCTTGCACGTCGTGCTTACCGACGCGGAGGTGATAACGAATCGTCGAACCGACCGAAACGCCCGGGCCCGGCTGTTCTTTGACGTCTCCGATACCGTCGGTTCCGAGGAGACGATAGACCGGGTCGGCGTAAAGCGCGGAGAGGAATTCGCCCTTCGGGTCGGCCCATTGGTCTTGCGTCGCGCTGGCGACGTAAACCGGGCGCGGCGCGATCAGCGCGATCAGTTCGTGTTGATCGAATGGAAGCGAATTAACGTCGGCGCCGTATTTCTTGAAGTTTTCGCAGAACCAGTGCGGGAACGATTTGTTGATAATCGCGACCGTTTCGCCGAATTCGCGACGCGAAAGAGCCGCCCCGCCGCAACCGGAGTCGTTCGAGATAACGGCGGCGAAACGTTCGTCTTGCGCGCCCGCCCAAAGAGCGGTTTTGCCTAAGCGAGAGTGCCCGGCGACGATCGCTTTTTTCGCGTCGATTTCCGGGAGCGTTTCGAGACAGTCGAGAACGCGGGAAAGCCCCCAAGACCAAGCGGCGATCGTCGCCGGTTCGTCGCCGGCGTCGGAACGTTCGCCGAAGAGCGGGTGAACGCCGTTTTGGAAACCGTCGTGTTTGTCCGGGTCGATTTCTTCGTAATAAACGGTCGCAAGCGCGTAACCGCGAGAAACGATTTTATCGATCGCCCAACGGCTCTTGGCGACGCCGCGAACTTCGTCCGGTTTCTTGTTCGCGTTGCGGGTGCGGCCGGCGACGTCGAGCGCGGTAACGCCCGGGTCGTCGGTCGTCGTCCAGTTGCCTTGGAAGTTCGGCATAACGAAGACCGGCGCCGGGGCCTCGCGGTCGTTCGGGATATAAAGGAGGACGTCGGCTTTCGGCGTTTTATTCGGCGCGTCGAAATAGACGCGGATTTCTTTGCGGGTCGCTTTGCCGCCGAGCGCGTTCGCGTCGGACGTCAGCTCTTCGAACTTGATTTTTTCCGGCGCGACGGACGGACGCTTGCCGAACATTTCTTGTTCGAAGAGGGCGAGGAGTTCCGGACGGCGTTTATTGCGCCAATCGTCGGCGGTTTCGATTTTCGTTCCGTCGGCGGCGACGAGCGGGTTCGGGAGGTCGAACTTCGGAACTTTCGCTTCGTCGTAATTCGGTTTTTGAGCGAAAGCGGTCGCGCCGGAAAGAAGGAGAGTCGCGGCGGTCGCGGCGAGCGCCGGGCGAGTGAAACGGCGTAAAATGGAGGACATAGAAAAAGCCTTTCGTTGGAGTTGCGAAAGCGGGAAGGGAAGCGGACGCCGAACGGGCCCGCGTTTTCGATTATTTTAACGCGAGTCGAGCGGAAAATCAAGAGAACGAACGCGATTTTCGCCGACTCGGGCCGCCTCGACCGAACGCTTGCGCGGCGCGGTCGAGGCGGGAGAGCGAATTAAACGTTTTTGACGGTTTAACGTTTGAGGACGGTTTCGTCGGCGAAGTCGAGATATTGAATCCAATCGAAGTCGGTAACGTCGTGTCCGCCGGTTCGGAGGTGATAGCGAATCGTCGCGCCGACGGAGACGTCCGGTTTCGGCTGTTCTTTAACGTCGCCGAAACCGTCGGTTCCGAGGAGGCGGTAAACCGGGTCGGCGCCGAGCGCGGAGAGGAATTCGCCTTTCGGGTCGGCCCAAGTATCGCGCGTCGCGGAGGCGACGTAAACCGGGCGCGGCGCAATGAGGGCGATCAGCTCGTGTTGGTCGAACGGAAGCGAATTGACGTCGGCGCCGTATTTCTTGAAGTTGCCGCAGAACCAATGCGGGAACGATTTGTTGATTTTCGCGACCGTTTCGCCGAATTCGCGGCGGGAGAGGGCCGCTCCGCCGCAACCGGAGTTGTTCGAGATAACGGCGGCGAAACGTTCGTCTTGCGCGCCCGCCCAAAGCGCGGTCTTGCCGAGTCGGGAGTGCCCGGCGACGATCGCTTTCGTCGCGTCGATTTCCGGGAGCGTTTCGAGGCAGTCGAGCGCGCGGGAAAGGGCCCAAGCCCAAGCGGCGATGGAGGCCGGTTCGTCGCCGGCGTCGGAACGCTCGCCGAAGAGCGGGTGAACGCCGTTTTTAAAACCGTCGTCGAAGTCCGCGTCGACTTCTTCGTAACAAAGCGTCGCGACGGCGTAACCGCGGGAGACGATTCGGTCGAACGACCAGCGTCCTTTCACGTGTCCGCGCGTTTGCTCCGGCGTCTTGCCCGCGTTCCAAAAATGCCCGGCGATTTCGAACGCGCGGACGCCCGGGTCGTCGGTCGTCGCCCAGTTCCCTTCGAAGTTCGGCATTAGGAAGACCGGGGCCGGGCCCTTGCGGTCGTTCGGGAAGTAAAGGAGGAGGTCGGCTTTCGGCGTTTGGTTCGGCGCGTCGTAGTAGATTCGGATTTCTTGGCGAGTCGCCTTCCCGCCGAGCGCGTTTTTGTCGACGGTCAGCTCTTCGAACTTGATTTTTTCCGGCGAGACGGAGGGGCGCTTGCCG
>JAFSFF010000337.1 GCA_017435375.1 Thermoguttaceae bacterium | reverse complement strand
GCTCCGACGACGCTTGACGGACTCGTCGGCGGGACGCTCGCCGAACCGACCGAAGATTTGGCGCCGGTCGACGCGCCCGCTCCGGCGCCCGCCGGACTTTCCTCCGGGACGATCGAAGAAATTCCGACCGCTCCGACGCGTCTCGGCGTTCCGAGCGAAACGTTGGTCGAGGAAGCGATTCCGGCGCCGACGAAGCAAGAAGCCGATTTGGCCCCGGAACCGCTCGCGCCGGTCGCTCCGACTCCGGAACCGCGTCAAGCGCCGTCGATCGTCGCCGAAGACGTTCCGAAAGCGCCGGTCGCGACGCCGGGACAACCGAGCCAAACCGGTTCGCAAAACGCGTTTTACGGCGGCGTTTCGGAAGCGGCGCGCCCGTCGAACAATCCTTACGCTCGCATCGGCCAAGCGGAATATCACCCGAGCCAATTTTACGGCGGGTACGCTCCGGTCGCCGGGAACGCGGTTCCGCCGACCGCCGCTTACGGGCAAAACCTTTGGGGCGAACCGACGCCGAACGTCGATTGCCAAGGGTATTGGGGGTGCTGCGGGCTTCTGCAAAATATGCAGCTCGAAGCGGGCGCGCTCTCAATGCGCAATCCGCTCGACTTTGAAGACGCCGGGAACTTCGGGGCTCAATTCGCGTTGAACTGGGCGAGCGCGCGACCGCTCTTCTGCGGGCTGAACGTCCAAGCGGGCGCCCGAACGACGCAACTCGACTTCAACGGAACGGCGGCGAACGGGTTCGAAACGGACGACGCGCGAACGCAAGTCTTTTGGACGGCGGGCGTTTTCTTCCGGGCTCCGGTCGGTTGCAACGGCTGGTCGGCGGGCGTCGTTTACGACTCGCTGATCGAAGATTATTACCGCGAATACGAGTTGAGCCAACTTCGCGCGGAACTGTCGTATTCGTTCGGCGGGCTCTTCGACGTCGGGTTCCGCGGCGCGTTCGCGCTCAACGAAGACGAGTTCGACTTCCTGAAACTCGACGAAGAACTGACGATCGAAGGGAAAGCGACCGCGACCTCCTATTATACGATGTTCCTGCGAACGAACTTCGACCAAGGCGCGCAAGCGACCGTTTTCGGGGGCGTTACCGAATGGAGCGAAGCGATCGTCGGCGCGACGGCGGAAGCCCCGCTTTCCGATTCCTTCGCGGTTAAGGGCGGCGCGACGTACATTATCCCGACCGAACGCGGCTTGGGGAACCTTCGCGACGAAGAAACTTGGAACGTCTCGGCCGGGTTCGTTTGGTACCTCGGCGGCGGAGCCCGCGCCAACGCTTGCGGCGAAACGCGTCCGCTCTTCGACGTCGCCGACAACGGAACGTTCCTGCAAAACTTCCTTCGCTAATCGAAACGAACGCGAAAACGGCGGCGGTTTAACGAGTTAACGACCGCGACGCGAACCGACGGAGCGCTCGCGACCGTCGCGCTTCCAACGTAAACGTCGAAACCGCCGCGAAACGAAACCGACTCGCCGCGCCGACGAGGATAAAACTCGGCGCGTTTTTTCAACTCAAAATCGACAAGCCTTCCGAACCCCGCGACGCTCGCGCAAGAGCGTCGCGGGGTTTCGGCGTTTCTTGACGGCGGCGGGGCGGGCGTCGGGCGGCGCGATTTTTCTCTTTTTTATTTTTTTGCTTTTTTTCGCCGGACGCCTTGAATAATCGACGCGCAAAAGTTATATTCTTGGAAAGCGACGACGCGTCGTTTTGAAGGCGTTCGAAACGACGCGTCGCAACGTTCTTTTGCGAAAGGGGTTAAGATGAAAAAGTATCGCGATTGCGGCGCGACGTCGGCGGACGACGCGCGATTTTGTTCGGAACGCGGGAAAAAAATCGACGGTTCTCAACGCAAAACCGTCGCGGCGATCGTCGCGATCGTTTCGCTCGTCGCGCTTTGTTGCGGTTGCGGCGTTGTTTCGCTCTTTTGCCCGGCGCGCGATTTCGAATGGGAGTGGAACGAAGCCGGGACGGGACGGATTACTCGTTGGCGAGATCGCGAGGCGCGCGAGGTTTTTATTCCGGGGAGGTTTCGCGGTATTGAGATATACGGCGTCGGCCCCGGCGCGTTTCGCGGAATGACGAAGCTGGAACGGGCGACTTTCGAGGACTCGACGCCGAGCTTGGACGACGACGCGTTCGCCGGTTGCGTCGCGTTGAAAACGGTTGAGTTCGGGAAAAACGAACGTTTCGTAGGCGTCGGCGGCAAACGAGCGTTCGCCGGGACGGGGATAACGTCGATTAAGCTGACGTCGAGCGTCGCCGAGGGCGCGTTCGCCGATTGCAAATCGCTGGAAAGGGTCGAAGTCGATTGTTTGAGGGAGATCGGCGCGGAAGCGTTCGCCGGTTGCGAGGCGCTGACGACGTTCGCAAACTCCGGAACCTGGCCCCAAATCGAGAAGATCGGGACGAAAGCGTTTGAAGGTTGCAAATCGTTGCGGCGGCTTTATTTAGGCGAAGAGAAGCCGGAAATCGCGCCGGACGCCTTCGAAGGCTGCTCGCCCGACTTGGAGGTTTCTTGGGGCGTCGGGGTAATGAAGACGGTTTGGCGGCCCGCTTCCGGAGCGGAGCCGGTTCCGCCGGTTTGGCCGCCGCGCTCTTTGGAAGAGTCGAGTCGATAAGGGCGAAAAAAACGCTCCCGACGTCGCGAAGAGTCGGGAGCGGGGAGAAACGGGGAAGCCGTCGGTCGGCGGCAAACCGGGCGCCAACGTCGAGCGTCGGTTTTGCCGATTTTAACGGTTCGCAAGCGGCGGAATGTCAAAACCGGCAAAATCAATTTAACCGGGGGCGGCGTTCGAGCGTCGCGTCGAAATCAGTCGACGTCGAACGGAACGTCGTTCGGGTCGAACGCGAAATCTTCCGGTTTGAGACGTTCCGGAACGGCGACCGTTTTTTTCGTCGTCTTTTTCGCGGCGGTTTTCTTCGTCGCGGTCTTTTTGACGGTTTTCTTGGCGGCGGTCGTTTTCTTCGCGGCGCTCGTCGCGGTCGGCGCTTCGTCCGACGCGGCGGCTTTCGTCGCTTTTTTCGCCGTCGTTTTTTTGGCGGCGGTCTTTTTGACGGCGGTTTTGCGCGTCGTCTTCTTGACCGGCGTTTCGTCCGAGTCGGCGTCGGTCGCGTCGGCTTTCGACGCGGCTTTCTTCGTCGCTTTTTTGGTCGTCGTTTTCTTGGCGGCGGCCTTTTTCGTCGTCTTTTTCGCCGCTTTCTTTTTGCGCGACGTCGTTCCCTTCGCGGCGCGGTCGGCGAGAAGCTCGAGCGCCCGTTCGAACGTCAGCTCGTCCGTCGGCAGGTCGCGCGGGAGCGAGGCGTTCGTTTCGCCGTCGGTAACGTAAGGGCCGAAACGACCCGGCATTAGGCGCACTTCGTTTCCGGTAACGGGCGAT
>JAFSFF010000336.1 GCA_017435375.1 Thermoguttaceae bacterium | reverse complement strand
TTTGTTTGGTTGCGGCCGCGCCGCGCCCGGCGCCGCCGCCGCGGCGCCGTCTTGGTTTGCGTCGGACGGTTGGGCCGCGTCGCGCTTCGCAACCGCATCGGGCGACAAAGCGCCGCAATCAAGCGACGCCGTTTTCGTCGACGGCGATATCGTTATAGACGCCAACAGTTTAAGACTTTCAAAATTTATCGTCGGCGGCGCCGCGTCGCTCGACGTTCAGAATTCCGGCGCCTCGACGCTGACGATGATCGCCGACCGTTTCGATTTTGGCGTCGGCGCGACGGTTCGCAACGTCGGAGCGAATTCGCAACGGTTTCAACACGGTCGTTCGTCGACGATAAGTCGTTTTGCGAACGACGTTTCCATCTCGGCGATGTTTATGTTTGGCGACGCGGACGCGTTGCAAATTGCTCCGACGGCGAAATTTACGACGGTCGCGTCGAGCGTTAAACTTTATTCGACCGGCGTTTACGGAAATTACAATCTGCAAATTTCGGGCGTCGCGACCGTCGAAGGCGACTCGACCGGATGCGACAATCTTTACGTCAGTTTCCAAAAATCGACGGCGCGAATCGCCGCGATCGGGTCGCCGCGCGTGTCCTGCAAGACGTTTAAATGGACGACGCCGACCGGCGCAACCGACGATTTTACCGGACTTTCCGACGGTTCGACGCCGATAATTTTCGCGCCGAGTCGTTCGGCGACGGTCGCCGGCTCCGGTTCCGCAGACGACTTCGCCGTCGACGTTTCGAACGCGCAAACCGCTTCGACGCTTGCGTTAACGCTAACAAATCAAGCCGTTTACGGCGACGCGCCGACCGCCGCCGTCGAACTGACGGGAAGCGCGAAAGCCGACAAGCGCGATTTAATGTCGCAATCACTAAAACTGAACGACGACGCAACGTTAAACGTTGACAACGCGACAATTAAAACGACGTCGTTAACAACGTTAAACGGTTCTCGGTTCGTCGGTCGCGGCCAACTTCGTTTCTCGTCGCGAGCCCGTTGGAACAACGAAGGAACAACGTTAAACGACGTCGCCGCTTCTAATTACGACGCCGCGTCGAACGGTATGAAACTCGTCTTCGATTTCGACGCGTCCGAAATTCGCAACGACTTTAACGACGGCGTTTGCCGATGGACTTCCGCGGCGCTCGACGGCGGTTCGCTTTCGTTTATTTTCGCAAAATACGAATTCGACGCGCAGGGCCAAGGCGGTTACCGAACCATTTACGACTCGTCGCAACCGGTCGCGGACGCGACGGCGCCCGTTTATGAAACCGTCGCCGATTGGAACGGCGAAACGTTGAAAACGGTCGTTCACGCGCAGCCGGACGCGGCTTGGAACTTTTACCGCGTCGAAGTCTCGAACTACGCAACCTTAGGCGGCGCCAAGATTTATCACGGGAGCCCGACGACGCGTTATTTCGTCTTTTGGAACGCGGATTACGAACCGGAACCGACGTATTATTATTGCGGCGGCGCAAACGGTTCTTACGCCGCGACTTCCGATTGGACTCTCACCGCCGACGGCGTCGCGAAATTTGAAGGAGCGCCGACGAGCGACGGCGCCGTTTTCGTCGTCGGACGCTCGGCTCGGCTCCGCGATTTTCCCGCCGACTCGCTTCAAACGTCCGTCGTATTCCCTTCCGTCGTCGAAGTTTACGACGCCGACAATCGTCGTCTTTCCGACGTCGAAGCGCGCCTCGTTTCGGTCGAGGTTCCGACGCCCGCCGCGCTCGAATTTTACGTCGGCTCCGGAGGAACGAGCGGCTTTTGGGAACGCTGCGACGGCGCGACGCTTTACCGCGTCGAAGCGCTCGACGGCTCCGCGACCGGGTTAACCGCTTCGAATCGTTGGCTCGACGCGAACGAACTTCAAGCCAAGAGTTGGCGAGTTCGCGTCGCGGCGCCGATTTACGGCGGCGTCGAAAAATGGTCGACGCAAACGACTGCCGTTCAACCGTTTAGCGCGCTCGTCGAAAAACCGAGTTACGACGACGCGACCGCCGGAAACGCGTTCGAACTCGTTTATTCCGCCGGTTTCGACGGCGTTCGCGACGCGACGATCAAACGGTCGCGCAAGAGCGACGGAACGTCGACGATTCTTGCGCGAAACTTTGCCGGCGGCAAGTTTAGCGACGTTCCGGAAACGTTCGACGAATACGTTTACCGCGTTTCTTGGACGCCGTCGCCGGAAAACGTTTGGCTCGAAACGACCGCCGCGCCTTGGTTTGTCGCCGACGGTTTCGACGCGAAAACGCAAACGAATTTCATTACGACGCCGAATCGCGCTTACGAAACGCCGACGTTCGCGGCGCGAATCGAGAAAAAATCGAACGGCGAACTCCTTAAACGGCAAGACGTCGCGAAAATTTCTTATTCGCTCTTCGAAACGCGCGATCTTTGGGCGACGCGCGCCGAACGCCTCGCCGTCGGGCCGAACGGAAGTTATTGGCGACACGACGTCGAAATCCCGACGGCGACCGTTCGCGACGCCCTTCTCGTCGACCCTAACTTTTGGTCGTCGGACGAGATAGGCGCGAACTTCGTCTTCTCGCCGGACGACGGACGACCGTTCTTCCCGCGTCCCGGCGCTTACCTTGTTCGGGCGACGCTCGAAACGACGAACAAACGGCGTATCGTCGTCGAATTTCCGGTTCAAGTCGAATAAAATCGGAAATTACGTCCGTCGACGTCGTTGACGACAAGAAGTAAAAAACGCCGTCGCGTTTCGAAGACGCGGCGGCGTTTTCTTTTGTTAATCGGTCTTTGTAACCGATTCAAGCGTTGTCCGTTAACGACTTACGGCGCGTATTGTTCGCACGGCTCGACGTCGAGAAGCGGCCACACCAGTTCGCCGCGCTTTTGCGCGTCCTCGTCTTGGAACGCGCCGAGTCGTAAAGCGTTCGCGTCCAACCACATAATAAAGGCGCGACGGTCGGCGTCCGACACGGCGTCGCGGTGCGTTTCGTCGAATAAAATCTTGCCGAGCTTCGATTCCGACGCGCCGACGCGACCCGGGCGGGAGCGCGACCCGCCGTGCGGCCCGGTCGTCGGCAACCCCCCGCGCAACGAGCCGCGAGAATAGTAAACGTAAGGCCGCAAATCCTCGTGTTCCATCGACTTAGGCCCGGCGTTTTTCTCGATATGACACCCGACGCAGCGCTCTTCGACGATCGGTTTGATCAAGCGGTAATAGTTGATCGGCTCGACCGGGCCGCATTCCGGCTCGAGTTTCGACGGCGCTCGACGGAACGCCAACGGTTGCGCGGACTTAGCGTCGTTCGCGACGCTCGCCGTCTCCGGCTCGTGACAGCCGACGCAAACCAAATTTTCGCCGGGATGAACGAACGCGGCGGAACGCATCGTCTGCACCGCCATTCCGTTTTCGTCCAACGCTTGGAAAATCAACTGTTTGCCGCTCGGCGCTTCGAAAAACGCGCTCCCGTCGGCTTCGACGGGAACCGTCCCGAGCGGTATCCGCGGGGTGTTCTCGGTCGCGTATCCGATAAAGGGCGTATCCATCCAAGGGTTCGCCTTGGGTATTACCTGCAGAACGCGCAAACTCTTAATCGGTCGGTCTTGCGGGAACGGGCGGTCGGTTAGGTTGACATTGACGACGCCGATCGTCGACGTCTTGGCGGCGGTCGCGAAGTCTTCTCCTTGCGCCGTTTGCTGCGCGACGACCGGCGGTTTCGGACGGGCGCGCAACGGAATCGGCTCCGTCAACCGTAAGCGCGGGTCGTATCCGATCGGCAAAATTTCGCGCTCGACGAGCAGCTCTTCGTTGCCGTAACGGTCGAGTAACACCAAGTCTTCCCAAGAGTTGCAGAGGTACAAGTCTTCGCTCAACGCCCAAGGCGCGCCGTATCGGTATTGGGCGCGGTCGGGGCTCTCCGACTCCGGAAACGCCTCAAACGGCGTAATACGGCGGATTTGGCTCATATGATTGTCGTTCGGAACGCGCAAGTCGAGCAAACACAACGACCCGAACGTCTCGCCGTGGTGCGGCGCGGCGGTGAAAATATAACGGTGCGAGTCCGGTATCGGGCGGAACTGCATTTGCGTCATCGGAAGGCCCGACGGGGCGCATTCGCAGGCGCCGAAGCGGTGGTCGCCGTGTTCGCAATCCTCGAACGTGTCCCAAGGGAACGGGTAATTTCCCTGCGGCGAACGCGGGTTGCGACCGTCCGGCGCGCACGTCCAAAAGGTCGAGCCGAGGCAGTTTTCGCGGTCGACGTAATCCCAACGCGAGTAAACCAGCGCGCCGTTGTTGTCGACGACGGGGCGCCACTCGCTCGTTTCGAAGTAACTGATCGGGTAAATATCGGAACCGTCCGGTTTCATCGAGTGCATCACCGCCGTCGTAACGCGGAGCGCCGCGCTTTCGCCGAAACAACGAATGAAACCGCCGCGCCGCTCCGAGCAGAAAACGAGCCGCCCGGACGGAAGCTCGCAGACGTCGAAATCGTTGTAAGCGCCGTCGGTTAGCTGTTCGATCGCGCCGCCGTCGACCGGGGTTTTGAAGATTTTCCAGGTCGTTTCCGGCGTCCAAATCCAGCGATGTTCCTTCGCGTTGCACCAAGAGAAGTAAATCGTTTTGCCGTCGTAACTTAGCTCCGGTTTATAAAACGAGCCGGAGTTCAGCTCGCGGCCGGTCAAACGGTCGCATAGGGGCGTCGCGGCGACCTTTTTCCCGGCGATTAAGTCCTTGATTTTCGGGTCTTTAGACTTCCAATCGGAGAGCGCGAAGATTCCGCCGCCTTGGATCGTGTTGAAGCCGTAAATTTGCGTCGACATATGCCCGCCGATTCGGTCGGTGTTGCGGGCGTTCGTCAAGCGCGACCCGGCGTAACACCCGCGCGCCAGGAACATAATGCGGTCGAGGTCGGCGACGTCGTCTTGCGCGAACATTATTTGACGGCGGAAGGCGCAGGCGACGAAGTAATCGGCGACCGTCGACGTCTTGTCGCCAAGGTAAGCGTCCCCCGTCGCGAGCGATTCGGCGACGGCGCGCTCAAAGCGTTCGAAGTCGGCGACGAGCGTCTTAAACGCCGACGTTTCGCCGTTTACCGCGAACGGGTTCGCGTCGAGAAGCGCCCGGGTTCGCCGCAAAACGACTTGAACCGGAATCTTCTCCGTCTCCGGAAAAACGAGCGAATTTTCGTCGAGAACCTGCTCGGCGGCCCCGCGCGGCGGCTTGCGCTCTCCGCTCAGCTCTTTTTCGAGTTCGAGGAAACGCTCCCCCCAAGCGGCGAAAACGCCCGGACGGAACGCGTTCGAATCGAACGACTTAACGCCGAGTTCCGCGACGCGGGCGTCGAAGCGCGCCTTGTCGACCGCTTGAATCGGAATATTTTTCGCCGGTTTTTCGCCCGGTTTGACGGTCGGCTCGATTCCGCCGGTCGGGAACAGGAAGTCGAGGGCGGCGGCGTTCGACGTTTCGATTTGGCCGCCGAGTTTCGGGGAAAGCGCCCCTTCGACGCGAGCGGTCGCGGTCGCGAGCCAACCGTCGGCGCCGAGTTCGTCGAACGTCGCGATTTGGTTCGGCGCGTTCGGGTCTTTCGACGCGACGAGCCATTTCGGAACGTCGGCGAACCGCTCGACCGGCGACGCGGGATCGGTCGGGACGCTTGCCTCCAAGCGGCGGCGCAGCGCGTCGTTTCGCTCGGCGAGAGAGCCGATTCCGGCCAAGTCGAAGCGCGTCAAGAGGAGCGTTTCGTCGTCGAGCGGGAGCGGCTCCGTCGGGACGGTTTCCGGCGAAAATTTGCGAATTCCGCGCGAAATCCGCAGGTCGTCGATCACGCCGTCGCAGTAAATCGAACGGTCGACGAGCGACCCGATCGCGAACTTCGCCCCCTCCGGCGTCGGCGAATACGGACGGTCGAGCTTGGCCCGAGCGACCGAAACGCCGTCGACGAAGAGTTCCGCCGCGTCGACGTCCATCGTCAAGCCGATAAAATGCGGCTTCCCGTCGGCGAGCGAAACGCCGGAGCGGATCGTGTCGCCCGCCGGATTCCCCGGGACGTAAAGCGCCAAATCGCCGACGCCCGCGAACGCGTACAGCTCCCAATGCCGCGGCGACGACTTTTCCTCGTTCGCCAAGAAAATATGAAAGCCGTCTTTCGAGTCGAGCCGCGCCCAAAATTCGACGCTAAACGGACGGGCGTTCAACGCTTCGTCGCTCGGGAAAACGAACGAGTTCCGCTTCGGCGCGATCGCGGTTCCGAGGTTCGAGCGAAACGAGTCGACGACGAAATCGCTCTCGAAAAGCGCGTTCGCGTCGACGGCGCTGTCGACCGCGGCGATTCGATTCGACGTCGGCGGCAACTGCGCGAACGCCCGGTTCTCCGTCGCGGGGCCTAAAGTAAACGTCGCAAGCGCCGCCGACGCCGCTAACGTCGCCGACGCGGCGCCCGTCGCGAAGAAACATTTTCGCGTTCGCGTCGAGCTTTTCGCCTTACCCATTTTGCTTATTTTACGCATTTTTTACTTTTCCCTTGATTTTTTTCGGCGAAATCGATAAAAAGCGCCGTTTCTTGACATTTTTTCTGTTTTTGTCTTCATGCGCCGCCCGATAC
>JAFSFF010000335.1 GCA_017435375.1 Thermoguttaceae bacterium | reverse complement strand
TCGAACCGCTTCTCGACGCGACGACCGCGCTGCAAAAGAACCTCGTTCCGCTCGCGCTCGACGCTTATAAATCGGTCGAAGGTCAAAACGCCGAGTTGCGCGCCTTCCTCTGCGGAATGCTGCAATGGGCGGTCGGCGCTCGCGAAAATTACGAAATGGCGTACGATATTGCGAAAGTCGTTTTCGAATTCCCGCTTCCGGAAGGCTCCGACGCGCTGTACGGATACGCCGCGTTCGCCGCGTTCTGCTCGATGAACCTCGAAGACGCGAAAAAATGGCGCGACCTCGCCGCCGAAAAAGACCCGAGCGTTTGGGAAAAAATCGACCCGCAAGGCAAAATGAACCTGCAGCCGATGCTTTATCGCATCCTCGGCGAATACGAGAAAGAATGGGCGAAAGAACAAGAAATTCGCGCCAAAGAAGCCGCCGACAATCTGCCGCGCGTCCTGATCAAAACGACCAAAGGCGATATTGTCCTCGAACTCTTCAAGAACGAAGCGCCGAACGCCGTCGGCAACTTCCTGACGCTCGTTTCGGAAGGGAAATACTCCGACGTTCCGTTCCACCGCGTTCTGCCGTTCTTTATGGCGCAGGGCGGCGACGTGCAATACGGCAACGGAACCGGCGGCCCCGGTTACTGCATTCCTTGCGAATGCAACAAGCCGGCCGCGCGCAAACACTTCCGCGGATCGATCAGTATGGCGCACGCCGGCCCGAACACCGGCGGTTCGCAGTTCTTCCTGACCTTCGTCCCGACCTCCTTCCTGAACGGCGTTCACACCGTTTTCGGGCGCGTCGTCGAGGGGATGGACGTCCTCTCCGAAATCGAACGAATCGACCCGGAAGCCGAGTCGAACGTCGCCCCGGATAAGATTATCGAAGCGAAAATCTTGCGCGGCGAACCCTTCGAGTTCAAAAAGCTGCCGGAACGCGGTTTCTAAGAAGCGCGAGGACGACGAACGCGGGCGCCCCGGGCGGAACGAACGGGCGGTTAACCGAATCGGCGTTCTTTGGGGAACGAAGGGGCGGCCCGCGCTTGGGTAAATTTAGGTGAAATTTAGCGATAAAACGCGGTTCGAACGCCGCGTTTGGCCGAACGTCCGCCCGTGCAACGGTCGATTCGGCGACTTTTCGGAAAAATTAACGCGATGAATTCGACGGAACAGGATAAAAAACGAATTTTAATCGTCGACGACGACCCGGAGATTTCGGAGTCGACGCGCTTGGCGCTCGAAGCGCTCGGATACGAGGTCGAGGTCGCTCGCGACGGCTCGACCGGGTTGGCGTTGGCCGAGCGCCGCCGTCCCGACCTGATGATCTTGGATATGATGATGCCGAAGCGGAGCGGCTTTCTCGTCTTGGAAACGCTCCGGCAAATCGACGACTTCCCGACGCGCATTATTATGATCACCGCCAACGAAGGGAATCGACACAAGGAATACGCCGAAAAGCTCGGCGTCGACGCGTACATCCGCAAACCGTTCCCGATGGACGAGTTGATCGACGCGATCGAGCGCGTGTTGAGCGAGCGTTGACGGCGGTTCGTCGAAACGGGCGGCGTCGGTTGGCGAAACGGGCGTTTTAGGTAAAATAGGAGAGCGGCGTTGAACCGATACGAGCTGGCGTTCGAACGTTTTCTGCGGGCGGCCCGCGCTCCGTATTTGTCGAATCGGCAGGTGCGGCGGTTCCCGCTCGGCGACGGCAAGACGTTGAAAAACTTCGACTTCGTCGTTACCGGCGCGGACGGCGCCAGCTGGATTGTCGACGTGAAGGGCCGTCGTTTCCCAGGCGGCTTGGCGTCGCCGAGATATTGGAAAAACTGGACGACGCGAGACGATTTGGTCGGTCTGCTCCGTTGGGAGGAAATACTCGGCGGCGGAACGTCGGCGTACCGCGATCGTTCGCTTTTCGTTTTCGCTTATTGGGTCGTCGGCGACAAGAAACCGGCGCCGCCCGAGCGTCTTTTCCGTTGGCGCGGCGCCGAGTACGCGTTTTTCGCCGTTCCGACGAAGACGTTTTTGAGCGAAGCGAGGCATATTTCGCCGAAATGGGGAACGTTCGAGATTCCGGCGCGGCGGTTCCGCGAGATCGCCGAGGACGCGGCGGCGTTCTTCCGTTTGCGCCGACGGCGCTCGCGTCTCGCCGTTAAAAATTCGTTCGAATAAAAACGCCGCTTTCGACGTTGCGTCGGAGCGGCGTTTTTGCGTTTTACGTCGGCGCGCCGAATCGAATTTCGGCGCGGTTTTCAACGGGCGAGCGTCATTGTCCGGCGACGATCGCGGCGACGTCGGCGGCCGGGTCGGCGGTCGTCGTCGGTTTGACGTCGAAATTCTCGACCAAGACTTTCAAAACGCCCGGCGAAACGAACGCCGGAAGGGTCGGGCCGAGCCGAATCCCCTTGAAGCCGAGCGAGAGGAGCGCGAGCAAAACGGCGACCGCTTTCTGCTCGTACCAACCGATATCGAACGAGAGCGGGAGGTCGTTGACGTCGTCGAGCCCGAAAACTTCCTTCAACTTCAGCGCGACGACCGCCAGCGAATAGGAGTCGTTGCACTGTCCGGCGTCGAGGACGCGCGGAATCCCGTCGATTTCGCCGAGATTCAGTTTGTTGTAACGATATTTCGCGCATCCGGCGGTCAAAATAACGCAGTTTTGCGGCAACTTTTGCGCGACTTCGGTAAAATACTTCCGCGACGGCGCGCGCCCGTCGCAGCCGGCCATTACGACGAAGCGCTTGATTTTGCCCGCTTTCACCGCTTCGACGACTTTATCCGCGACCGCGAGAATTTGGTCGCGAGCGAACCCGGTCGCGACGGTTCCGGTTTCGAGTTCGGTCGGCGGCGCGCAGGTCTTGGCGAGTTCGATAACCTCCGAAAAGTCCTTTTGGCCGCCCGCCGGACGCTCGCCGATTCGCTTGACGCCGGGCCAAGCGACCGGGCCGGTCGTAAAGAGACGGTCGCGATACTCGTCGCGCGGCGGGGTCAAGCAGTTCGTCGTCAAGACGATCGGGCCGTTGAAAGGGCCGAACTCTTTCGCTTGCGCGTGCCAAGCGCCGCCGTAATTGCCGCGCAAATGCGGGAACTTTTTGAGTTCCGGATACCCGTGCGCCGGCAACATTTCCGAGTGCGTGTAAACGTCGACGCCGGCGTCGGCGGACTGTTCGAGAAGCTCTTTCAGGTCGAGGAGGTCGTGTCCGGAAACCAAAATCCCGGGGCGCGTCCCGACGCCGACGTCGACCGTCGTTCCTTGCGGCGTCCCGAAGGTCGACGTGTTCGCTTGGTCGAGGAGCGCCGTCGTTTTGACCGCGACCGAGCCGCATTCGAGCGCGAGGGCGATCAGCTCGTCGACGCTCGGCTCTCCGGCGACCGTCGCGAGCGCTTTGCCGACGAACGCGTAAATTTCGTCGTCCTCGAACCCGAGAACCGCCGCGTGTTCGGCGTAAGCCGCGACGCCCTTGACGCCGTAAGTAATCAGTTCTTTGAGCGAGCGGACGTCTTCGTTTTCCTCCGCCAAAACGCCGAGCGGAACGTCGATTCGCGCCGCGTCGCCGCAATCTCCGACGAGGGCGCGCGCTTCGGCGATTTTCGCTTCGAGCGAAGCCGGGTCGAAGTCGGCGTTGGTGATCGTCGCGAAGAGCGCTTTGACGAGAAAGCGTCCGATTTCGCGGTCGACGAAGCGGGTCAGCGCGATCTTTTTCAGCTCGGCGATCAAGAGGTCTTGGAGGTCGGCGACTTCGGCGGTTTTTCCGCAAACGCCGACGCGGGAGCAGCCTTGCCCGCCGCTCGTTTCTTGGCATTGGAAGCAAAACATCGGAATTTTCTCCGCAATATTCAATTTTTTAAACTTTTCCAAACAAAGCGCGACTCGTTCGGGTAAGGCCGGAACGCCGACGTCGTCGCGGAACCGTCGCCGCTTCGCCGACGAAGGGCGCCCGAGTCGCGGAAAGCGCGGTCGAGCGGTCGCAAGTCGGCGGCGATTACCCGTCATTATACCTTAAAAAAACGCGGCGTCTTCACGTTTTTGCGGAAAGTCGAGTGTTTTTGTCGAAATTTCTTCAAAAAGCGTCGAAACGCGCCGATTTTTCCGGCGACTTAAAAAATAGGGTGATTTTCGGCGATAATATTGCGTTTACGTTGCGTGTTTGATAAAAATTTGATTGCGGAATCGAACGTTTAAAATAAATCGCGTAGATAATCTTCTTTTGAACGATAAAGGCTGGGCGAAAACCCGAGAACGCGGTTCATATACGGGATCGAGCCCGGCTCGCCGTCGCGGCGCTTGAAATGCCAATCGCGGGAGTCCGGGACGTGTTCCGGATTCCCCGGCCAAGGCGTAAACGGTTCGTATCCGAGGATTTCCGCCAACTTCGACGAGTCGAGCGAGCAGTTGCGAACGCGCGGCGGCACCGGGCAAGATTCCTCGATCAGCATTCCGAAAAGAAGTTCCGGGTCGAAACCGCCGGTTCGGTTGACGATTTGCGCCATTTGGTTGAGCGAAACTTGACGTTTGCCGCCGCAGTTGAGGATTCCGGCGAAGTCGTTCGCCAAAAACTCCTGAAAAACGCGGCTCATTTCGTCGACGTAAGTCGGCGTCCGCACTTCGTCGTAATAGAGCGTCGCCGGTCGGTCGACGCGGAATCGGGACGCGATCCAATCGATGGCGCCCGCGTGTCCGTTGAAGCTGACCGTCATCGGCATCGAGATGCGCAAGGTCGCGGCGCTTGGGTAGACGTCGGCGATTTCCCGCTCTCCGGCGACCATCGTTTGACCGTAAACGTTGACCGGGCAAGTCGGTTCGTCGTCGCGGTACCCGCCGCCGGGGCGCCCGCCGAAGACCATATCGACCGAGAGATGAACGAGGCGGATTCGGCGTTTTGCGGCGTATCGCGCCAAGTTGCGAACGATTTCGACGTTCAGCGCCCAAGCGAGCGGCGGGTCGAGCTGGCAAGCCTTGAGCGCGCAGTTGCCGGCGCAGTCGAGGATCGCGGCGATTCGTTTTTCGTCGAGAAGGCGTTCGAGCGCCGCGTAATCCCGCAGGTCGGCGTAAATCAAGTCGGGCGCCGGGAAGTCGACGTCGGTTTCCTGCACCGCGCCGAAAACTTGACCGGGAAAACGCGACTGAAAGTAAGCCAACGCGCCGTAACCCGCGACCCCGGTAACGCCGGTGATCAAGAGCGGAAGGGGCGGCGTCGGGAGGCGGCGACCGTCCGGCGCGTCGAGTTGGCGGCGGCATTCGTTCAGCATTTCGGCGTAAGTCGGACGATGATAAACGCGCATTGGCGGGACTTTCGGCGGATTAGGGGAAACGGGGGCAATAGGGAAGATGGGACGGTTGGAAACGAGGGAAACCGGCGACCGTCGTCGTTCGCTCGAACGGCCGCCGAACGGTCTCAAGACGCCGATATTAATTAATAAGGGGAAAAACCGGTCGTTTACCGCCGTTGGGGGCGCGCTCGAACCTTTCCATTTTACCGGAGAAACGGCGTTCGGAAAGGCGGGGCGTCGAAACCGACGACGAACGGCGAACGCGAACGACGGGAAGCGATAAAAGATGAAATGCGTCAAATAGGTAAAAAGGGGGGAATAGAACGTTTCGGAACGGGCGACGCGTTAAAATGTTCCGTTTTTTCAACGTTTTTTTACCGGAATCTTAGAAAGTCGCCGCGAAAACGCTTGACACGCTCCCCTTTTTGACGTTATCATAGGAGATAATGGCGTCGAACGCAATTTTTGGAATCGACGAGCGAAACCAATATGTTGGGAGATAAAATGAAAACTTCTTCGTTATTCAAAATGGCCGGAGCCGCGCGAGCCGTCGCGGGCGCGCTTGTCCTTTTCCTTTGCGTCGGCGCGGTTTTCGCGCAGGGTTATAAGGAAGCGAAGGTCGACGAGTCCCTCGCGGGTCAAAAAAGCGCCGTTATCGGCGGCGGAGACGCGGCGGCCGTCAAAAACTTTTTGACGAAATATTATCTCGCTCGTTGGACGGTTCAAGCGAACGGCGACCAACTGCACGTTTACCGCGAAGAGCTGATCGCCGACGGCGCCGGGCTTAACGGGGCCGCGCAAGAAACGTTCCTGAAAGAAGCGGTCGACGCGTTGACGAAATACGCCGCGTCGAAAGATTGTTATCCGGCCTGCCGTTACAACGCCGTTTTGGCGATCGGAACGCTCGACGTCAAACCGGCTCCGGAACGCAACGCGACCGGAACGCCGTACTCCGGCGCGATCAAACCGCTCGCGAACTTCTGCACGAGCGACAAAGAGTTTCCCGATTACGTTCGTTTGGGCGCGCTCGTCGGTTTGACGCGGCACGCGGCGATCGGTATCGAAGACGAAACGCTTCGCAACGGCGTTCGCAAGGTCTTTTCGACGATTCTCGATCCGAAATACGCGACGGAAAAGAAACTGCGTCCGGAAATCGGCGAATGGTTCCAACAAAAAGCGCTCGAAGGTTTGGTCGCTTTTAAAACGCCGGAAGGCGCGGACGGCCCGACCGGAACGCTCGACCTGCTCAAAAAGATGGTCGACGACGACAAACTCGATTTCGAACTGCGCGCGCTGGCCGCTCGCGGGATTGGCGCGATGGATTTGACGAAAGTGCAAAATTGGGATTCCGTCGCTCTCGCGACTTCCTTGACGACGTTGGCGCGCGATTTCTGCGTTAGCGAATCGGCGCATATCGATTCCGAACTCCTGCGCGAACAAGTCAAGAGCGCCGCGGCGACGACCGGCGCGACCGGCGGTATGGGCGGCGCGATGAGCGGCGGCCCCGGCGGCGGTATGGGCGGCGCGATG
>JAFSFF010000036.1 GCA_017435375.1 Thermoguttaceae bacterium | reverse complement strand
TCTTTGCGCAGCTCGGCGCCCGATTTCGGCGAAAGGTAGGCCGGTGGAACGTCGAGGAGCGGTTTGCAACCGCGAACGCCCTCGGCGTTGAGTCGGTAGGCGGCGCGAGCGCAAGCGACCAAAACGGACGACGTAAATTCCGGGTTTGAGTCGAGTTTCAGCGAATATTCGACGACGTGCTTGTGTTCGCCGTTCCAGCCGGTCTTCCCGGAGCGGACGACGAAACCGCCGTGCGGAATGCCGGAATGGTCGCGCTTCAACTCTTCCGCCGAAATGAAATGAACGATCGTGTCGTAATCGGCGAAGTAGTTCGGCATCGTCTTGATTTCGCGCTCGATTCGCTCCAAGTCGGCGCCCTCTTTCGCGACGACGAAACATTCGCGCAGGTGCTTTTCGCGAGTCGTCAACGTCGGATTCGAGCCGCTCCGGGCCGCCGTCAACGCGTCGTCGAGCGGAATCGTGTACTGCTTCGCGTCCAAAACGCCGTCGACTCGGCGAATCGCGTCGGAGTGCCCTTGGCTGACGCCGCGTCCCCAGAACGTGTAGTCGACGCCGTCCGGAAGAATCGCGCCGCCGTAAAGTCGAGCGAGCGAGAACATGCCGGGATCCCAACCGCAGGAGATCAACGCGACTTTTCCGCTTTCTTGGGCGGCGGCGTCGACCGCGGCGAAGTGTTCCGGAATCTTGGCGTGCGTGTCGAAACTGTCGACGACGTTGAAGAGGCGCGCCAGTTCCGGCGTCTGTTTCGGCAAATCGGTCGCGCTTCCGCCGCAAAGGATAAGAACGTCGATTTCGTCTTTCATTTCGGCGATTTTGTCGACCGAGTAAACGCCGACGCCTTCGGTCAAGATTTTGACCGTTTCCGGCGGACGACGGGTGAACGCGGCGACGAGCGTCGTATCGGGATTTTGCTTGACGGCGCATTCGACGCCGCGACCAAGGTTGCCGTACCCAACGATTCCAATTCTGATCTGCATCTTTCGGGCTCCATTAACGAGCGTGTAAGACGGACGCTCGCCCGCGCCGCGACGGCCGGGCGTTCCGCGTTTCCGTCGTCGCCGTCATTATATCGCGTTTTGCGAAAATTTCTAGAAAGGGCGCCAAAAAAATCCGCGACGAGAATTTAAGCAAACAACGAGCGACATTTTGTCGGAGATAAAACGTAAAAAAATTAAAAAATTTTGGCAAAAATAAAGGAAAACGGCGAAAAAAAACTTGACGTCTTGTAATGCGACGTATTATAATAACGACGTGCGGCGCCAGGTAACGCGATTTTGAGCGACGCGAATCGACAAAACGAACGATAAAGGAGACCTGCGATGGCAATTCAACAAAGCGAACGAACGGTCCGCGACGCCGGGTCGAAAAACTGGAAGTTGGACGAACGAGCGTCGGCGGTCGCGTCGATTTTGGCAAACGCGATCTTTGCGAAGAAAGGGAACGTCGTCGGCGTTTTGTTGGGCGCGGCGCTTGTCGGGGGCGCCGCGTCGCTTCCGGCGGCGGAACTCGATCTTCCGACTTTGGACGAACCGGCGAACGTCGCGGGCGTCGAAGGGGAAAACGTCGCGGAAACGATTTATCGGTATCAAATAGAGTCGAACGGGGCGACGATTATCGGCGTTCGCGACCGAACGGCGACGACGCTTGTGATTCCGGAGAAGATCAAGGGCGTTAACGTAACGAAAATCGGCGAGAGCGCGTTCGTAGGGCTGAAAAATTTGGAGTCGTTGACTTGGAAGTCGTCGGCGAAGTGCGAAATCGGCGCGCGGGCTTTCGGTTCCTGCCCCGCGTTGAAACGGGTCGAGTTGCCCGAAGGGCTCGAAGCGATTCCGGAGTATGCGTTCGTCTCTTGCTCCTCGCTCGAAACGATTTCGGGAGGAAAAAACGTTCGAACGATCGGAAAAGGAGCGTTTTTTAGTTGCAAGTCGTTGAAAACGTTGGAGTTCAGCGAAGTCGTCGCGGTCGGCGAAGGGGCGTTTTACGGGGGCGAACGGTTGACGACGTTCGACTTCGTTTCGTCGGAAAACGCCGCGTTTCAACTTGTCGACGGGCTTCTTCTTTCGAAAGACGGCAAAACGCTTGTCGCTTGCCCGCCCGGTCGAACCGGCGAAGTCGTCGTTCCGGACGGCGTCGTGTCGATCGCCAAAAGCGCGTTCGAAGGCGGCGAGGTCGAGTCGGTCGTCCTTCCGCAAACGCTCGAGCTTATCGATTCGAAAGCGTTTGAGCAGTGTTCGAAGTTGAAGTCGGTCGTCGGCGCGCCGAAAGCGCTCGAAACGATCGGCGCTCACGCGTTCTATTACTGTTTTGATCTTGAACGCTTCGATTGGCCGGAAAATTTGCAAGTTATTGGCGCAGAAGCGTTTGCCGAATGCGATTTGACGAGCGCGCAAATCAAGAGCGTTCGACGCGTCGGCGAAAACGCCTTTTATAATAACGATAAGCTGGCGACGGTCGAATTGCCGAGCGAAACGCGAGAAATCGACGCGAGAGCGTTCGCTCGAACCGCGTTGAAATCGTTCAAACTGCCGCGCGGCTTGGAAACGTTGCAACCGGGCGCGTTTTCCGGCGTCGCGCTCGAAAAAATCGAAATCGAAGAGGGAAACGCCGCGTTCAAAATCGTCGACGGAGCCCTGTTAAGCGCCGACGGAAAAACGCTTTATTTCCGACTTCCGGCGACGCCCGAAACGACTTGGAAGATTCCGGACGGCGTGCGCGTCGTCGCTCGTTCGGCGTTTAGCGGCAATAAGTCGCTGGTTTCGCTCGTGATTCCGGAGGGCGTCGAAACGATCGGGGAAAGCGCGTTTTCCGGGTGTTCGGCGTTGCAAAAGCTGACGATTCCGGCGAGTTTGCGCGAATTCGACGACAAATGTTACGGGTGCGATTCTCTTTTGACGTTCGAGGTCGCCGAGGGCAACCCGAATTACCGAAGCGTCGACGGCTCGCTGGTAAGTAAAGACGGCAAAACGCTTTACCGTTGCGTCGGAACCGACTTGAACCGTCGCGTCGTTCCGAACGGCGTCGAGCGACTCGCGCCTTTTTCTTGCGAGGGGATTCAAAGTTACGTCGAGATTGCGCCGACGGTGAAGCGAATCGACGCCGGCGCGTTTGCAAACTCGCGGAACTTGACGGCGATTAAGATTCCGGCGAGCGTCGAACGAATCGACGAACGATTCTTGAATCGCGAGAAACTGACGACGTTCGAGGTTGCGCCGGAAAACCCGGTTTATAAAAGCGAAAACGGCGCTTTGTTAAGTAAAGACGGCAAAACGTTTTATCGCTTGGTCGTAAAGAAAGGCGTCGCGGAGACAAGGCCTGTTGCGCAACACGAAGCGGAGACGGAAGGCGTCGAGTACGTCGTTCCGGAGGGCGTCGAAACGATTGTTCGCGACGCGTTTATTAACTGCGACGAAATAACGAACGTCGTTTTTCCGCAATCGCTTAAAAAAATTGAGCGAAACGCTTTTTTGGGGACTTACTTTTTGACGAGCGTCGCGATTCCGGCGGGCGTTACGACGATCGAGCCGGGCGCGTTTTCCGGTTGCAGTCTCCGCGAGGTCGTGCTGGAGTCGAGCGAAGCGAAGTTCCCGCCCGAGACGTTCGCGCGATCGTCGTACAAGCTCTTCGGCGGCGAAGCCCCGGTCGTTCGCGTCGACGAAAAGGTTCGCGAGCGAGAAGCCGCCGAACTCGCCGCGCGCAAAGCTCGCGAAGAAGCGTTCTTGTGGGGCCGACACGAGAGCGGCTCGGCGACGATCACCGGCGTCCGCGACCGAAACGCGACGACGCTTGAAATTCCGGAAACGCTCGACGGTCTGCCGGTGCAAGCGATCGCGACCGAGGCGTTCGTCGGCATGTCCGCGCTCAAAACGGTTCGGATTCCGACGTCGGTGCGAACGATCGGCGCGAAAGCGTTCGCGAAGTGCGCGGCGTTGGAAAAGATCGAGTTTGCGACGCCGGAAAAATCGCGTCTGTACAAAATCGACAAAAACGCGTTTCAAGGGTGTTCGTCGTTGAAAACGTTCGAGGCGCCGGATATGCTGAACGAAGTCGGCGCTTGGGCGTTCGGCGAGTGTTCCGCGCTCGAAACGGTCAAGTTTGGAAAGAGGGGGGATCGGATCGGTTCCAACGCGTTCCGAAATTGCGTTTCGTTGCGAAACGTCGAGTTTTCGGACGACGAGAGTTCCTCGTTTGGATTTATCGATTACGAAGCGTTTCGAGGTTGCGACGCGCTGGTCGAGTTTAACGCGCCGAAAAACCTTTCGGGAATCAACGCGCAAGCGTTCGGCCCGCTCGACGAGCGTTCGACGCCGATTAAGTTCAACCTTCACCCGGAATGCCAAGCGCTGAAAAACGTCGACGGGCTGATTACGAGCGCCGACGGCAAACGCCTCTACGCGTATTTCGGCGACGGGAGCAAGGAAGTCGTTGTCCCGGAAGGCGCCGAATTCCTTGGGAATATCTTCCAAGGCTCGCCGATTACGGCGATTCGTTTGCCGAAGTCGTTGCGACAAATCGCGGCGCAGACCTTTATGCGATGCGAAAAACTGGAGCGCGTCGAGATTCCGGAGGACGCCGCGCTCGAAGGAATCGGGATGAACGCGTTTTACGATTGCAAGGCGTTGAAGACGTTCGCTTGGCCGAAGTCGCTGAAAACGATCGCTAGCGGCGCGTTCCGCAACTGCGAATCGCTGGAATCGTTCGTCGGCGCGACCGGCGTCGAGTTTGTCGGCTCTTCCGCGTTCGTCGATTGTAAAGCGTTGAAAACGATCGAGTTGCCGAACGGTTTGCTCGAAATCGACGCTTCCGCGTTCGCCGAAACCGGCGTCGAATCGATCAAGATTCCGGCGAGCGTTCGCAAGATCGGCGACGCGGCGCTGGCGATCACTCCCCTGAAAACGATCGAGGTCGAGGAGGGGAACGCGGCGCTGAAAGTCGTCGACGGCGCGCTCCTTTCCGCGGACGGAACGACGCTTTGGCGTTTGCCGCCGGGGTTGAAGTTGAAGTCGTACAAGGTTCCGGACGGCGTTCAAGTAATCGAACGCGCCGCGCTCGGCGGGAACGCGACGCTCGAAGAAATCGAGTTGCCGGAAAGCCTTACGACGATTAAACATAACGCGTTTTATCGTTGCTCGCCGTTGAAAAAGATTCGGATTCCGGCGAAAGTCGTCGACTTTAACGTCGCCGCCTTCACGCTTTGCGATTCGTTGGAAAGTTTCGAAGTCGCGCCGGAGAACCCGGAGTTCAAGAGCGAAAACGGCGCCTTGCTAAGTAAAGACGGCAAAATGTTTTACAAACTTATCGCCGTCGAACGCGACCCGAACGCCGCGCCTTACGTCTTGGAACCGATGGAGGACGGGGAAGAACGACGAGAAATTCCGGCGTATAAAAACCCGATTTACCGCGTTCCGGACGGCGTCGTATCGATCGGATACGGCGCGTTTAACGACGAGCGCGGAATCCGCAACGCTTTTACGGAAATCGTTTTGCCGGATAGCGTTGCGAACATTGGGCGCTCCGCGTTCCAAGATTGTCGGCGACTCGAAACGGCGCGTCTTTCGGCGAACGTTTCGAGGATCGAGCCCGGCGCGTTTTTGCGTTGTTACGCGTTGAAAACGTTCGAAATCGCTCCGGAGAACCGAATGTATCGGGTTGTCGACGGTATGCTGTTCGATAAAGTCGAACCGAAGGTTTTGGATATTATTCTCGACCAAAAACGCGCCGTTTGGAAGATTCCGGAAGGCGTCGAGCGGCTCTCCAACAACTGGATTCCGCCGCGCCACGATATTCCGGAAATCGTTTTGCCGGAAAGCCTTGCGACGATCGAGTCGGGCGCTTTGTCGGGAAGCCGAAACTTGACGAAAATAACGATTCCGAAAAACGTTAAAGAAATCGCCGACGGCGCGTTTCACGGTTGCCCGAAATTGGAGGAAGTCGTTGTAAAATCCGCGTCGACGAAGTTTACGAAAGCGGCGTTCTTAGAGTTCCACACGAATCCGTTCGAACCGGGAACCAAAACTTCGCCGAAACTAAAAATTCGCGTCGAAGGCGGCGAAAAGACGACGCAAAAGAACGACGCGGCAAACGTCGACCTCGGAACGCCTTACGAAGAAGCGTTGAAGACGTTCGACGTGCGAATCGTCGACGGCGAAGCGACGATTCTTGGAACGCGTTCGCAGGAGCCGACGTTGAAGATTCCGGAAAAAATCGACGGCGCGCCCGTTACGAAAATCGCGCCGAAAGCCTTCGCCAACAACGGGTTCGTTAAGGAGATCGTTTTGCCGTCGATGTTGCGCGAGATCGGCGACTTCGCTTTTATGAACTGCGTTTCGCTCGAGACGATTTCGCCCTTTCCGTCGCGCTTGACGATTCACAGCGTGGCGTTGGGGCAGTTTAGCGGGTGCGGCGCTATTCGCAAGTTTTCGGTCGACCTAGCGAATCCGAATTTGTCGGCCGTCGACGGCGTTCTCTTTAGTAAAGACGGCTCCGCGCTTTATATGTATCCGCGCGGTCGGGCGGACGAAGTTTACCAAGTTCCGGACGGCGTTCGGCGAATCGGCGATGGAGCGTTTGCCGGAAACGTTAACATTAAAACGGTTAAGTTTTCTTGGAGGTTGCGGTCGATCGGCGCCGGCGCGTTTAGCGGCTGTCGTTCGCTTGAATCGGCGCAATTTTTCCCGGTCGTTAATATGTTGCGAACGATCGAGAACGACGCGTTCCGCGGTTGCGACGCGTTGAAGTCGATCGATTTGCCGGACGGACTCCTTGTTATCGAGCAGAACGCGTTCCATTGTCGTTCGCTCGAAACGGTTGGTTTTTATCCGGTTACGGTCGACGCGGAGGAAGCGCGCGAGGCGTTGCAAAGCGAAAACGTCGCCGGCCCGACGCCGACCGGAATGACGATCGAAGGGAGCGCGTTTGTAACGCCGAATTTGAAATCGTTCGAGTTGCCGGAAACGCTCGGCGAGCTTCGAGCGGGCGCGATTCAAACCGGAATGGAAAATCTGCGAACGGGCGCCGCCGTCGACGCCGTCGAACGAAACCGCGACAAACTGATTTTCAAGTTGCCGCGCAATATGAAAGCCTTTTCCCCGGGCGCGTTTAACGGCGCCGTTAATTTGCAAGCGTTCGAAGTCGACCCGACCGACGAGCGCTGGTCGACGGTCGACGGAGTCTTGCTAAGTAAAGACGGCAAAACGCTTTACTGTTATCCCGGCGCGAAGGACGGTTTGGAATACGACGTTCCGGAAGGCGTCGAAACGATCGAAGCGGCGGCGTTTTCCGGCTCCGGTTTGCGTAGGATTCGGACGCCGAAGACGTTGCGCAAGATCGCGAGCGGCGCGTTTAACAACTGTCGTTCGCTTAAAACGCTGGAAATCGCCGAAGGCGTCGTCGAAATGGGCGGCGGGTTTGCCAACTGCTCCCGATTGGAGACGTTGAAACTTCCGGCGACGTTGAGTAACGCCGACGTTTTTACCGAAGGTTCGCTCGCGTACAACCTGAAAACGATCGAAATCGCGCCGGAGAGCGCCGCGTTTAAGAACGTCGACGGCGCCGTGTTAAGTAAAGACGGCAAAACGCTTTACTGGGTTCCCGGTCGACGGGGTTTGACCGAATACGTCGCGCCGGACGGCGTCGAAACGATCGCCGCCAACGCGTTCAACGGTTTCGGGTATCTGGAAAAGATTCGCTTGCCGAAAGGCTTGAAGACGATTGCGCGCGACGCTTTCAACGGCTGTCATAAACTGACGACGATAACGATTCCGGCGAGCGTCGTCGAGATCGACAAAACCGCTTTTAGCGCAAGTACTTCCGCGAAAACGTTTAACGTCGAAGCGGGGAACGCGACGTTTAAGGTTGTCGACGGCGCGCTGGTCAAGCAAAACGGAGAAAAGGTTTACGAACCGCCGAGAACGCTTCGGTTAAGCGTCCCGCTGTAACGAACGCAAAGAAAACGGCGACTTGGCGCGAAGGCTAAGTCGCCGTTTTTTTAACGGTTAATCGCCGTCGTAAAAAGGAAAAGACCGACGTTTACTCGGCGTCGCGTTCCCAAAGGAAGCGGTAATTGAAGCGGCGGTTCGGCGCCGTGTCGCCCGCGGTGCAAAGGGAAATCGGGTCGACCAGTTCCGTCGGATTGTCGCTCCATTTGAAGTCGAGCGCGAGTTGAGCGCCGGTCGCGCCGACGAGAC
>JAFSFF010000334.1 GCA_017435375.1 Thermoguttaceae bacterium | reverse complement strand
GACAAAATCGACAATGTCGACGTTTATTGGGACGCGCAAGGCGTCGAGTACAACTTCGGCGAACTCCTTCCGCCCGGCTCGCTTAGCGGGTACGTTTACGAAGACGACAATAACGACGGTTTGCGCGGCGAAAACGAAGCGCCGATTAAGGACGTCGTCCTCAGCCTTTACGTCGTCGAAGCGGACGGAACGGCGACGCTCGTCGCGACGCAAAAGACCGACGAAAACGGTTATTACGAATTTAACAATTTGGCGCCGGAACGAACGTACATTGTTCGCGAAACGCAGCCGGACGCTTATTTCGACGGCAAAGAAACGGTCGGAACGATCTTCGGCGCGACCGTCGGCGTCTCCTCGACGAACGACGAAATCGCCGAAATCGAGCTTCCGCGTCGCGGCGACGGCGTCGAATACAACTTCGGCGAACTCCGTCCGGCGTCGATTTCCGGACATGTTTACGAAGACGATAACGACAACGGCGTTCGGGACGCGGGCGAAGTCGGAATTAAGGGCGCGACGCTGACCCTTTGGATTCTCGACAAAGAAACCGGCGAATATGTCGCGACCGGGCGAACCGTCCAAACGAACGCCGACGGCGCTTACCTCTTCGACGGTCTCGAACCGAACCGAATTTACCGCGTCGTCGAAACGCAGCCGTCCGGTTACAACGACGGCAAAGACGCGGTCGGCTCGCTCGGCGGCGAAATGAAAAACGACGACTTGTTCGCGATTTCCGTCAAACCGGGCGACGCGGGCGTCGACTACGACTTCGGCGAACTCCCGATTCCGGAACCCCCGCAAAATCCTCAAAACCCGCGCGACACGATTCCGGACGCGGGTTCGAATTCCCTTCCGGTTTCGGTTCCGTCGAACTACTGGGGCGCGTCGCCGACGCACTTCCCGTATACGTTCAATCAGCCGTATATCCCCGGCGCGACGACGACGCTCTTCGGCGGAGGCGGGCTCCCGGCGGCGCAGTCTTGGCGACTTAGCGTCCTCAACGGCGGTTCGCCCCGTTCGATCGACGCGCTGACGACGACGTTCGGTTTCCGCGGCGATTACAACAACGGCGACGCCGCTTCCTACAAGTACGTCGACGTCTCTTGGTCGCGCGAAGACGGTTTCAACGGCGGCGAATGGTTGATTCGCGGCTCCGAAGGCGAAATTTTCGCCAATTACAGCTTCGGCGCCGAAGACGCGAAACCGATCGTCGGCGACTGGAACGGCGACGGCGTCGATCGCATTGGGATTTTCGTCGACGGGCGTTGGTTCCTCGATCGCGACGGCGACGGCGTTTGGGACGAAGCCGAAGACCTTTGGGCCGAACTCGGTTCGTCGAGCGACCAACCGGTCTCCGGCGACTGGGACGGCGACGGCAAGGCCGACATCGGGATTTTCGGCCCGCAATGGGCGACCGACCCGCAAGCGATCGCGGTCGAACCCGGCCTTCCGACCGACCATAACCGAACGATTTCGGTCGACCGCGCCAAAAACGTTCCGCCGAGCGAAGAGCTCTTTAGCCGAAGCGAGTTGAATCTTCGCGCGACGAAGCACCGCGATACCCAGCAAGTGCGCGTCGACCTGATCGACCACGTCTTCCAATACGGGAACGACGGCGACGTCGCTCTCGTCGGCGACTGGACGGGCGACGGCGTCGCGAAGATCGGCGTTTACCGCAACGGCGACTGGTATTTCGATATGAACGGCGACGGACGCTGGAACGACGGCGACGTCCGACTTGAACGAATGGGCGGCGCCGGATACCGTCCGATCGTCGGCGACTTCGACGGCGACGGCGTCGACTCGATCGGCCTTTTCTCGAACGGCGATTGGTTGCTCGACTCCGCCGGCGACCGCCGTGTCGACGCGTCGCTTCGTTTCGGGCACGCGGGCGACGTTCCGGTCGTCGGCGACTTCAACGGCGACGGCGCCGACGAACTCGCCGTTTACCGGCCCGGCGCGACCGACGCCGACGCCGCCGACGCCCCGCGTCAAGCCGACGCGCCGGTCGAAAGCCCGGTCGATTCGCAAGTCGCCGAATCGGCCGAAGGCGCCGCGTTGCAACGTTAACCGATTTTCGCAACAAGCGTCGTTCGTTCGCGACGACGCTCTTTCGCGGCGGCGTTTGTTCGCAACGAAGTTCTTTCGCGGCGGCGTTTGTTCGCAACGACGTTCTTTCGCGGCGGCGTTCGTTCCGCGTTCCTTTTTTCCGCTCCGTTTGCCCTCGTTTTCGGAACAAACGGAGCGTTTCTCCTTTCTTGCTTATTTTTCCGCGTCGAAGCGTCCGATTTTATCGCTCTTCCTTACTTCTTTTCCGAAAAAAACGCTCGTTTTTCCGAACGCGCCCGCCGACAAATCGTCCCGTTTCGGGTATAATAAAGAGCGCGGTGCCGCGTCGGCGCGAGTTTTTTTCGCCGCCGTCCGCTTCGCCGTTTCCCGTTCTCCGACTTCCCCAGTTTTTCCGCGTCCCCCAACCTCCCTTCGCCCCCGTTTCCCCGTTCCCTTACTTCCGCCGTTTTCCCCGTTTCCCCCGTTCCCTTACT
>JAFSFF010000333.1 GCA_017435375.1 Thermoguttaceae bacterium | reverse complement strand
GTCGCGCCTTTAACACGATTTAACATTTAGAGGATAGAACAATGGCGGTTCCGAAGAGAAAACACAGCAACGCTCGCACCGGCGCTCGTCGCGCGCACGATTTCAAACGTCCGGTTCAAACGGCTCCTTGCGCCGAATGCAACAAAATGATCCCGACGCACGTCGTTTGCCCGAACTGCGGCAGCTATATGGGGCGTCAAGTCGTTTCGCAAGACCAAGACAAATAGTCGACGCGAACGACGACAAAAGCGCGACGTTTGAGACGCGTTTCCGCGAAGCGCGTCGAGGAAAGCGTTGCGCGCCGACTCGGTCGGCGATATAACGATAAAAGGGGGAGCGCGAACGGTTCTCCCCTTTTTTTAAGCTCTCGACGAAGTTAGGACGGGTTAGGAAACAACCGCGACCGTCGTCGAGCGCGAGAGAACGAATGAATTTAGAAAGTCGCGAAAACTTTCGCGAAACGCTAGAAACGCTAAATATGGGAAAAACGGCGATTTTATTTCCGGGGCAGGGCGCGCAAACGGTCGGAATGGGGCGCGAGCTTTACGACGCGTCCGCGAAAATCCGCGAAATGTACGCGCAAGCGAACGAAATTCTCGGATACGACCTGACGAAAATTTGTTTGGAAGGGCCCGCCGAAGTTCTCGACGCGACCGATCAATCGCAGCCCGCGATCTTTTTGACGAGTTTGGCCGCGTTGGAAGCGTTGAAAGAGTCCGATCCGGAAGCGTTGGCGAATTGCGTCGCGACGACCGGTTTGAGTCTCGGCGAATACACCGCGCTGACGTTCGCGGGCGTTATGTCGTTCGAGGACGGTTTGAAATTGGTGCGACTGCGCGGCGAAGCGATGCAAGAAGCGTCGGACGCCGTTCCGAGCGGGATGGCGAGCGTTCTCGGCCTCGACGTCGAGACGGTTCGCGGACTTTGCGCGGAAGTCGACGCGGAAGATTTGACGATCGCGAACTATCTTTGCTCGGGCAATTTAGTCGTTTCCGGGGCGCGCGCTTCGGTCGATAAATTGATGGAGGCCGCCTTGGCCGCCGGCGCGATGAAGGTCGTCGGCTTGAAAGTCGCCGGCGCGTTCCACACGTCCTTTATGTCGCCCGCCGTCGAACAAATGCGTCCGATTATCGAAGCGATGAATTTTAGCGCGCCGAAAATTCCGGTCGTTAGCGGCGTCGACGCGCGATTCCACTCCGATCCGAACGAGATTAAGAATATTTTGATTCGCCAAATTTCGTCGCCGGTTCTTTGGGAGGACGCGATGCGTTTCCTGATCGGCGAGGGCGTCGAGACGTTTTACGAGGTCGGCCCCGGTCGCGTCTTGCGCGGTTTGATGAAGCGTATCGATCGCAAGGCGAAAATGGCGTAAAACGCGAATGAAATTCCGGTAAAATCGGGATAAACGGTAAATACATTGTCGGCGATTGAGCGCGAAGACGTCGCGTTGCGATCGAAGGCCCGAATCGAACGTTAAAAGCGGCGATTTGGATAAAATTTAAACGAGTTAGAGCGTCGTTTGCGCGGCGTTCGGCAAGGTGAGAAATGATTCAAGTTGATCTTACCGGCAAGGTCGCGGTCGTTACCGGCGCGACTCGCGGCATTGGGTTGGGCATTGCGAAGGCGTTGGCGAAGGCCGGCGCGAAGGTCGCCTGCGTCGGCACGAACGAAGAAAAATTGACGGCGGCGGTCGCCGGTATCGTCGCCGACGGCGGGGACGCGCGCGCCTACGTCTGCAACGTCGGCGATTCGGACGCCGTCAAAGCGTTGGCGCAAAAGATTTTGGGCGATAAAGCGAATCCGGGCGATTACGGCAAGGTCGATATTCTTGTCAACAACGCCGGCATTACTCGCGATATGTTGATGCGTCGCATTACCGACGAGCAATGGGACGACGTGATGGCGGTCAACCTCCGCGGCCCGTTCCTGATGTGCCGCGCGTTCGTCGAATCGATGCGCAAGAGCAAGTGGGGCCGCATCGTCAATATTTCGAGCATTAGCGCGCTTTTCGGCAACCCCGGCCAAGCGAACTATTCGGCGTCGAAAGCCGGTTTGCTCGGGTTCACTCGCACGATCGCGAAAGAACTCGCCAACCGCAACATCACCGTCAACGCGGTTTGTCCGGGCTTCATCGCGACCGATATGACCGACGCGATGCCGGAAATGATCCGTCAAACGATCAAAGATCGTATTCCGGTCGGGCGCATCGGCGAACCGGACGACATTGCGAACGCCGTCCTTTTCTTCGCGAGCGAAGAGGCTTCCTTTGTTACCGGGCAAGCGCTTACCGTCGACGGCGGGATGATCAACTGATTATTTGACGAAAAACAAGCGAAAAATTCCCAAGCGGAGTTGTTTTTTTCTCGTTTTTCGGATAGAATAACGCGCGGCGCCGTTGTAAACGTTAGTCGCGCCGATTTAAATAAGGTGAAAACGCGCCGCTTGACGGCGTTAAAGCAAATAGAACCTAAGAAAGGGCGTATCAATGGACGAAAAACAAATTGAAGCGAAAATCATCGAAATCATCGCCGAACAACTTGGTCGCGAACAAGACACGATCACCAGCGAAAGCGACATCGCCAACGATTTGGGCGCCGACTCCCTCGACGTCGCCGAATTGATGATCGCCTTCGAAGAATGCTTCGAAATCGATATCGACGAAGAAAAAGCGCAAAATATCGCGACCGTCGGCGACGTTGTCAAGCACATCGTTTCGCAACTCGGCGACGCCTGATAAATTTCGACGTCTTAACGCAAACGGCGGAAAACGATTCGCGCTCAAATGTTTTTCGAACGATGGAAAACGTTTGAGCGGCGGAGCGTCGCGGCTTCGTTGCGCGCCGAAAGCGCCGTCGACGTCGGGTTTCGCCGCGTTTTTATTTGGCGCGGCGTCTTTTATATCTTTTTTTATTTCTTCACTTTTTAGTTTCCAGGTTCGTTATGGGCAAGCGTGTTGTGATTACCGGTTTAGGGCTTGTTTCTCCTCTCGGATGCGAAGTGGAAACGGCTTGGCGGCGCTTGCGCGAGGGAGAAAGCGGCGTTTCTCGGTGGGAAAATCCTCTTTGCGATCTTTTCCGTTCGCGAATCGCCGGACAGTGCCTCGATTTTACGACGTCGCCGTATATCGAACCTAAAGACGTAAAAAAAGTGGAGCGTTTCGCGCAGTTTGCTTATGTCGCGGGAATTCGCGCCGTCGAACAGGCGGGGCTTGATTTTTCGCGCGAAAATCCGTTTCGTTGCGCTTCGATCGTCGGATGCGGCGTCGGCGGATTGGCGGAGATCGAACGGCAAGACGAAAAATTGGCGAAGAACGGCCCGTCGCGAATTTCGCCTTTCACCATTCCGAAAATTATGCTGAACGCCGCGAGCGCGCATTTGGCGATTCGGTACGGAATTCACGGCCCGGTTTACGGCGTCGCGACCGCTTGCGCCAGCGCGAACAACGCGATGATCGACGTTTTTAAAGCGATCAAATGCGGCGAAATCGACGTCGCGCTGACCGGAGGAACCGAAGCGGCCGTTTCCAAACTCGGCGTCGCCGGGTTTGGCGCGATGCGCGCCCTTTCCGAACGCAACGACGAACCGGAGAAGGCGAGCCGCCCGTTCGACGCCGACCGCGACGGGTTTGTGATCGGCGAAGGTTCCGGTATTCTCGTTTTTGAGGAACTCGAACACGCGAAAAAGCGCGGCGCGAACATTTTGGCCGAGGTCGTCGGGTACGGCGTTTCGACCGACGCGACGCATATTACTCAACCGGACGACGAAGGCGTTTACGCCGGCGCCGCGTTGGAGGCGACTTTACGTTCCGCCGGTTGGAATCCCGACGACGTCGACTATATTAACGCGCACGGCACCGCGACGAAGTTGGGCGACGTCGCCGAAACGGCGGCGATTAAACGAGCGTTTGGCGAAAGCGCGAAAAATTTGGCGATTTCCAGCGCGAAGAGCGCGATCGGGCACCTGCTCGGCGGAAGCGGCGGCGTCGAATT
>JAFSFF010000332.1 GCA_017435375.1 Thermoguttaceae bacterium | reverse complement strand
TGAAAAAATTCCGCAACTTAGGCGGCGAACTGCGTTTGCGTTGCGGCGTCGAGAAGATCGTTTCGGACGGCGACTCGGTCGACCGCGTTATCTTGGACAACGGCGAGGAAATCCGCGCGAAACGTTACCTCTCGTCGGCGGGTTGGCCGGAAACGATGAAGCTCTGCGGCCTCCCGGACGCGGCGGCGCAACTCCCGGCGGGCAAACTCGGTTTTATCGAAACGATCAGCGTCTTGGACGCGCCGCCGAAAAAGTTCGGACACGACAAAACGATCGTTTTCTTCAACGATTCGGAGCGTTTCGACTACCGCAACCCGAACGAATTGGTCGACTTGCGAAGCGGCGTCGTTTGCTCGCCGAACAACTTCGCGTACTCGGAGCCGCTCGAAGAGAATATGATTCGCATCACCGCGCTGGCGAACTACGACTTGTGGCGCCAACTTTCGCCGGAGGAATATCGCCGTCAAAAGCTCCTTTGGTACGAGCGCACTTTAGAGTCGGCGGCGCGTTTCATTCCGGACTTCCGGCGACACGTTGTCGACGTCGATATGTTCACGCCGTTGACGATTCAACGCTACACCGGTCGCGAACGGGGCGCGATTTACGGCGCCGCGGACAAGAAATACGACGGCTTGACGCCCTTTAAAAACCTCTTCGTTTGCGGCGCGGACCAAGGGATGGTCGGCGTGATCGGCGCGCTCGTCAGCGGCGTCGCGATCGCGAACAAGTACGCCTTGGCCGACTGACGCGTCGCTTCCGTCGCCCGCTTAACTCGTTAAAACGTCGAGCTTTCCCGCTCGGCGTTTTTTTCGTCGTTCCTTTTTTCTTCAGTTTCTTCCCTCTTTTTCCCGAGCCTCAAAATTCCGGAAAGACGCTTGACGCCGCGTCGCCGTCCCGTTAAACTAATCCTTGTAACCAACGCCGCGAAGCCGACCGTCGCTTTCGCCGTTTTCGACGACGGTGGAATCGACAAAAATCTCGAAAAAGCGCTCGAAATTCCGGGGCGTTTCTGCTATAATGGGAGCGTTGGCGCGTCCGTTTCGTCGCGACGTTTTCTCGGTCTCTTTCCGCGAACCGTCGCCCGACGTTCGAGCGCGCCGAATCCGAACATTTCGCTTCAACGCAACCCTTTAATTTTCAACGACAAAGGAAGTTTTATGAAACGTTCCCGAATTTTGCGACGCCTTGCCGCGATTCTCGTCGCGTCGAGCGCTTGCGTTCCGTCCGTCTTCGCGCAGTCGGTCGACCCGGCCAAAGCGGTTCCGCTCCCGGAAGGGTTCGCCGCCGACTTGGCGCCCGGTGCCGTTCACGACCAGCGCGTCCGTCAGTATCTCCTCCCGAAGCGCGTCGTTTGGACGTCCGAAACCGGCGTTAAAAACGCGGAACTCCTTTTGAAGCCTGTACTTGGGCAAACGTCGACCTCGATTATGGGGGACGAAACGCAAGGCTGCGTCCTCTCGAAAGGCGGCTCGATTCTCCTCGACTTCGGCGCCGAAATCCACGGTTCGTTCCGCATCGAGGCGCGCGACCTGAAGCCGAGTAAAAACAGCGTCGGCAAAACCGTCCGCGTTCGCGTTCGTTTCGGCGAGTCGGCGGACGAAGCGTCGGCGGAAATGGGCGAAAAAGGCGCCGTCAACGAACACTCGACGCGCGACCAAATCGTTGCCGTTCCTTGGCTTGGCGCGGTCGAAGTCGGCGAGTCGGCGTTCCGTTTCGTCCGTCTCGATCTCGTCGACGACGACGCGAAGCTGATCTTCGACTCGGCCCGCGCGATCTTCATTTATCGCGACCTGCCGCGAATCGGCGCCTTCAAGTCCTCCGACGAACGGCTCAACAAAGTTTGGGACGTCGCCGCGCGCACGCAACTCTTGACGATGCAACAGTTTGTCTTTGAAGGAGCGAAACGCGACCGCCTCGTTTGGTACGGCGACTTCGCCCCGCAAACGATGACGACGCTTCGCGTTTTCGGCGACTCTAAAGTCTTGCGCGACACGCTCGGCGTCTACGCTCGCGAAACTTGGCCGCTCCCGAAATGGATGAACGGGATGCCGAACTACTCCCTCTGGTGGATCATCACCGTCGGCGACCTCTACCGCCACACCGGCGACCCGGCCCTCGTCGCGGAAAATTGGGACTACGTTAAGGGCCTGATGAAACAACTTACGCCTTGCGTCGCCGCCAACGGTTTCGCCGGGTTCGAAAATCCGTTCCTCGACTGGCCGACCGCCCGCAACCGCCCCGCGCTCGACGCCGGGACGCACGCCCTTTTCGCGCTCGGTTTCGACCGCGTCGCCGAGATGGCGCGCATCGTCGACGACAAGGAAACGGAAAAGACCGCGCTCAAGTACGCCGCTAAAGTCCGTTCTTACAAGCCTTCGAACGTCGGCAACAAGCAGGCGGCGGCGCTTCTTCTCTTGGCGGGAATCGAGCGCGACGGCGAGTCGAACGTCGCGACGGTCGCGAAAAACGGCGGCGAAAACTTCTCGACGTTCTACGGTTACTTTATGCTCGAAGCGCTTTCGGAGGGCGGCGCGGATCAAACGGCGCTCGACGTCGTTCGCGAGTATTGGGGCGCGATGATCGACGTCGGCGCGACGACGTTCTGGGAAGATTTCAATCTCGAATGGCTGAAAGACTCGGGTCGCATCGACGAACCGACGCCGGAAGGGCTCAAAAGTCTGCACGGCGACTACGGCGACCACTGCTACATCGGGTACCGTCATTCGCTCTGCCACGGTTGGGCGTCGGGCCCGGCGGCTTGGTTGAGCGCGCATGTTCTTGGCGTAACTCCGATCGAACCGGGCTTTAAGAAAGCTCGCGTCGAACCGTTCTTGGGCGACCTCGATTGGGTCGAAGGCGCGGTTCCGACGCCGTTCGGCCCGATCAAGGTGCGTTGCGACAAACAAGCGGACGGCTCGCTGAAGACGCAAGTCGAAGCGCCGGAAGGCGTCGAAATCGAACTCGTCGACTGACGCGCTGTTAACGCAACCAACCTAACGGCGGCGCTTACGTCGTTCCCGACAAGCGCCGCCGCGTTTCCTTCTTTCCTTTTCCCGTCGTTTTATCGACGTTTCGTCGACGTTTCTCGCCGCATTACGACAAACCGTCGCCGGTTACTCTATGCCGCCGACGCAACCGCTTACCCCGCAAGGAGAAACCAACGATGGCCGAACAAAAACCGCTCAAAAAAGTAACGCGCGCAACCGCTCAAGAAGCGTTGGGAAAAATCGACAATCTTATCGACCAAGCGCGTAACGACGGCGCGCCCTACTCCGTCGACGACGCGCTCGACGTGTTGCGAAGTTATCGCATCGGTCCGCATACGCAGTACGCCGGTCGCGGACGAACGATCGTCAAGCTCGTTATCGACTACGGCCCTTGGGTTTACAGCGAACCGGAAGAACAAGAGCCGTATCTCGCGTTAATCGACGCCGGCGCCGACGTCGACGCCCAAGACAAATACGGTCTTTCGCTCCTTCACCACGCGGTCGACAGGGAATCCGGGGCGGTTTGCGAGCTTCTTTTGAAAGCGGGCGCGAAGCCGGATCCGGTCGCCGTCGACGGGCGAACGCCGCTCGACTACGCGATGTACGATCATCGTTGCCGCCTCGCTTACCAAAACCGTCCAATGGAATGTTACGCTCGTTGCGTCGAAGCGTTAATCCTTGGCGGCGCCGACGTTTACCGTCGATACGAGGAGCCGATACACCCGACCCTGAAAAACCGAGAGTCGCCGTTCGACTGGATTTCCGCGCTCCCGGAAGACGCGCCGCAACGCAAAACGTTTTTCGACGCCCTTGCAAAACGCGACGCGCTGAAACAAACGTCGCCAAAGTCCCAAACGCCGAACGCTTAACCGCCGCCGTCGCAAGCGTTTAACATTCGCCCGTTTTCCAAGCAAGGAGTCGAAAATGCCCGAAAACACGCCCGAAACGCGCCCCGCCGGAGCGGTCAAAATGCTTGTCGTCGAAGACGTTGCGTTCTCCTTTCGTTGGGCGCCCCCCGGAAAGTTTACGATGGGAAGCCCCGAAACGGAACCGCGTCGCGGGCGCGACGAAGTCCTTCGCGAAGTAACGTTCGAAAGCGGGTTTTGGATTCTCGCGACGCCGGTTACACAGCGTCAATTTATGTTGACGAAAAAGCGCAACCCCGCCGCGTTTTGCTCGACCGGAACCTATCGTTACCGCGTCGTCGACCTCGATACGAGCGACTTCCCAATCGAAAACGTCTCTTGGTTCGACGCGGAGAAGTTTTGCCTCAAAATGACGCAAAAACTTCGAAAAGCTAAAGCGCCGTTTTACTTCGACTTACCGACTGAAGAAGAATGGGAGTACGCCTGCCGCGCCGGAACGTCGACGCCCTTCTTTTGGGGCGATACTTGGAGCCCCGATAAGGCGAATTGCGACGGCCAGTATCCTTACGGGCCCAAGGCTCCGTCCGTCGACTTCAACGCCGTTCGTTTGGAACGCCCGACGCCGGTCGGAAGTTACCCGCCGAACGCTTGGGGAATTTACGATATGCACGGCAATATTTCGGAATGGGTCGCCGATTGGTATCCCGCCTAC
>JAFSFF010000331.1 GCA_017435375.1 Thermoguttaceae bacterium | reverse complement strand
GCCAACGCGTCGACCGTTCGCGCTCGATTGGACGTTCAACGTCGGGAACGCCCGCGCCGTCCGTTATTTAGCCGACCGTTTCGCAAGCGCCGACCTTCTTTACCTCTCGCCGGAAATTTCCGACCGCGCCGTCGACGCGATTTTCGCCGACCTCGCCGCCGACGATTACCTCGCGAAGCGCCGTTTAACGCTCGGACTCCCGGTTTTCGGTCGTCTTTTGGCGATGTTCACCCAAAAAACGCTCTTCGACGCGCCGTTTGTTCGGCTGACGAACGCCGACGAGCGCCGTTTCCTCGTCGAAAAGAACGCGAACCGCCTTCCGCCGACCGGCGACGGCGCCGTCGACGCGCGCCCGGTCTCCGGAAGCGCCGTTTACCTCGCCGACCCGGTCGACCTTCTCGACGCGATTCCGGCGATTTTACGCTCCGGAATCGGCGCCGTTCGCTTCGACTTCACCAACGAAACGCCCGCCGAAGTCGAACGCGTCTTGCGCCGCGCGCTCGCGCCGACGCCGCCGTCGAATCGCGATTACTCCGATTTCTCTTACGGGTACTCCCGCAACGGCGTTTTTTGACCGCGTCGCGTCGTCGACAAAATCCCCCAAATTACGCGTCTTCCCCAAAGCGCCGTCGTCGTTTCTAAAGTCAACGACGGCGGCGCTTTTTTCTTCGCGAAATCGCCAAAAAAATTCAAAAAAGCGGCTTTTTCCTTGAAAATTCGCTCAAGTTTTGATATACTCGAGCTAAGAAGACCTCCGCAACGACGCCGCGTTCGAACCGCCGACGTTCGCCGGTTTTTCCTCCCCTTTTCATATTACTCAGTCGACGCGAACCGCCTATTTTGCGTCGTTTTCCCCGTTCCTTAAAATACGACCGTTCGCGACGTTCGTCGGCGCTTCGCAACCGCTTCCGACCGCCGCGCGACGCCCGTCCAACCCTCCGGAGACCCAGCCGATGGCGAAGCGAGCCGCTAAAAAATTCCCGAAACTTCACAACGCGACTTGGCCCGGCGTCGTCGGCAAAGGCTGCGGCGACGGCGAACCTTGCGTCGACCTCAAAACGATGCTCGACCTCACGAGCGGCGCCGACGTCGACGGCACGAAGTTCGACGGGTTCGACCTCTTCCTCGCCCCGCCGCACTTCGATTTAACGCAACCGGACGCGGAAATCGAAAAACTCGCCCAATATTGCGCCGATTATCAACTCGAAATCGGCTCGCTCGTCGCCAACGTTTGGAGCGGTTCCGCGATCGGCGCCGAAGAAAAACGCGCCGCGTTCCTCGGAGCCGTCGAAGAGGCTTGCGCGATCGGGCGCAAACTCCGCGACGCCGGAATCCGCCCGAACGGCTGCGTTCGCATCGACTCCTCTTGCTCCGTCGACGATTGGGCGCGCGACCCGGAAGCGAACCAAGCGCAACTCGTCGAAACGTTTAAAGCCGCTTGCGAAATCGCGATGAAATACGACGAAATGCTCGCGATGGAAGGCGAAATCTGTTGGGGCGGGATGCACAGCTGGCGACGCTGCGTCGAAGTTCTCGAAAAAGTCGACTTGCCGCAAGTCCTCGGTTTCCAAGCGGATATGTCGCACACGCTCCTCTTCCTCCTCGGCGCGAACGCTCCGGAAGACCGCCTCGTTCCGGACGATTTCGATTGGGCCGACGTCGAAACGTTCGACGCCGCTTACGCCAAGATGACGAAAGCGCTCCGCCCTTGGACGATCGATTTCCACGTCGCTCAGAACGACGGCACCGTCTTCGGCTCCGGCGCGCACGACAAAACCGGACGCCACTGCCTCCCGAAAGACCCGAACGGCAAGCTCGACGTCGTTAAGTACGCGAAATATTGGCTCCTCGACGAAGATACCGGCAAACCGTCGAAGCGCTTCAACCACCTTTGTTGGGACGGCTGCATGTTCCCGAACGCGGCGATGCTCGACCCGCAAACTTGGAACGACGTTCTCGAAACGATGAAAAACGTCCGAACCGAATGCGGTTGGAACTGACGCTCGACGCCGCCTGAAACGCGTCGTTAGCGCCGTTTTTCTCGCGCCGTCGACGTTGCCGCCTTGCGTTAAAATACGGTTTATTGTTAAAATCGGCAAAAATATCGCTCCGCCCGCTTGAAGAACGGCGCAAAATCCGTTATATTAAAGAAATCGTTCCGAAGTCGCGTCTTCCGCCGTTTCGCCGCGGTTAAAACGCCGACGCGGAACCGTTGAAAAACAACAACCCGCGCGCTCAGCGACGAACGCGGACTTTTCGTCCGTTCAACCGCTCGAAACGCGCAAGTTCCCTTTTTTTTCGAAAGGTTTTCAATGAAAAAATCGTTCCTGACGGGAGTCGTTGCGGCTCTCTTGGGCGTCGTCGCGATCGCGAGCGCTCAAAACGCCTTCTCGGCCGACTGGAAGCCGGTCGAAGGTATTTTGCTTTCGAAATTTGCGAAAGACGTCGACCCGGCCAAACCGCTTCCGGAATACCCGCGTCCGCAAATGGTTCGCGCCGACTGGATCAACCTGAACGGTCTTTGGGACTACGCGATTCTTCCGGTCGCCGACAAGTTCGAAAAAACGCAAGGTCAAATTCTCGTCCCGTTCTGCGCCGAATCCGCGCTCTCCGGCGTCGGTAAAAACGTCGGCGCGGAAAACAACCTTTGGTACAAAACGACGTTCGAAGTTCCCGCCGACTGGGCCGGCAAAGAAATTATGCTGAACTTCGGCGCCGTCGACTGGCGCGCCGACGTCTTCGTCAACGACGTTAAAGTCGGCCACCACCAAGGCGGCTTCACCCCGTTCACGGTCGACGTTACCCGCGCTCTCAAAAAAGAAGGCGCGCAAACGCTCGTCGTCAAAGTTTGGGACCCGACGAACGACGGCCCGCAACCGATCGGCAAGCAAATCAAAAACCCGCACGGCATTTGGTACACGCCGGTTTCCGGTATTTGGCAAACCGTTTGGCTCGAACCGGTTTCGAAAGCGCACATCGTTAAGGTTCGCCCGATTCCGGATATCGACGATATGACCTGCGCCGTCGTCGTCGAAGTCGCGAACGCCGAAGGTTGCGCGGTCAAAATCGGCGACCAAACCGCGAAAGTCGTCTCCAATAAAGCGACGATCACGCTCGACGCCAAAGGCAAGGCCCTCTGGACGCCGGATACGCCGAACCTCCACGACCTCGAAGTTTCGCTCGTCAAGGGCGACGCGACGGTCGACACGGTCAAGTCGTATTACGCGATGCGCAAAACCTCGATCGGCAAAGACGCCAAGGGTATCACCCGTCTTATGCTGAACAACGAGTTCCTCTTCCAACACGGTCCGCTCGACCAAGGTTGGTGGCCGGACGGTCTCCTCACCCCGCCGACTTACGAAGCGATGGTCTACGACATGAAAGTCCTCAAAGACCTCGGCTACAATATGATTCGTAAGCACATCAAAGTCGAACCGGCGCGCTACTACTACGAATGCGACCGCTTGGGCTTCCTGATGTGGCAAGACATGCCGAGCGGCGACACGAAAAACTACATCGCGCCGAACGCTCCGGACGCCGAACGCACGCCGGAATCGGTCTCCTACTACGAAACCGAACTCCGTCAAATGTTCGACGCGCTCGACGTTTACCCGTGCATCGTCGTTTGGGTTCCGTTCAACGAAGGTTGGGGCCAATTCGACACCTACCGCATCGTCGACCTCTGCCGTAAATTAGACTCGACCCGTCCGATCATCTGCACGTCCGGTTGGGCCGACCGCGCCGAATGCGGCGACATCCACGATATGCACAAATATCGCGGCCCGGGCATGTTCCCGGCCGAAGAAAACCGCGCGTCCGTCCTCGGCGAATACGGCGGTCTCGGCCTGAAGGTCAGCGGCCACGTTTGGCAAGAAGACTCGAACTGGGGTTACGGCGGTCTGTTCGAAACTCCGGAAGCGCTCTTCTCGTTCTACAACAACCAAAACCGCGAAATGCGCGCGCTCATCGAAGCCGGTCTCTCGGCGGCCGTTTACACCCAAACGACCGACGTCGAAATCGAACTCAACGGTTTCATGACCTACGACCGCGCCGTCATTAAGTTCCCGGTCGACGCGATGCGCAAATCGAACGAAGCGCTCCGCCTTCCGGCTCCGGAAGTCAAAGTCGTCGTTCCTTGCTCGAAGACGAACGCTCAAAAATGGAGCTACACCTTCGAAAAACCGGCCGATAACTGGGCCGCCGTCGATTTCGACGCTTCCGCTTGGAAAGTCGGCGAAGCCGGGTTCGGCACGAAAGACACGCCGGACACGAACGTCCGCACCGTTTGGGACACGAGCGACATTTGGATTCGCCGCGACGTTGAAATCGCCGCCGAAGACATTGCCGACGTCGCCCAACTCGTCGGTTACGGCTACCACGACGAAGATTGCGAAATCTACATTAACGGCGTCGAAGTCGCGAAATGCACGAGCTACGCTTCCTACGGTTACCTCGGTTTGGACGCCGTCGCGCTGAAAAAAGCGCTGAAAGCGGGCAAAAACACGATCGCGATTCACTGCAAGCAAACCAAAGGCGGTCAATACATCGACTTCGGTATCATTCGCGAAATCCCGGCGACGAAATAAGTCGACCGACTAACGCTTTTTCCCTCGGCGGTCGCGCTCCGTTGACCGCCGACTAAGCGCGAGACGCCGCGACGTTCAACGCGTCGCGGCGTTTTTTACGTCTCTTTTATTTTCGCTCGAAAACGCGCTCTTTTCGCCGACGCTAAAAGCGCTCAATTTACGCAAAGCGTTTAAAATCGCCAAAAAGCCCTTTTTTTCCAATCTTCCTCAAGAGCCCGACCGTCAAAACCGGCCCATAAAGCCGCAAAATTTCGTTTGACGCGTTCTTTTTCTTGACTTGCCGCGCTAAATTCGCTACAATATCGGTTGATCGTCGCCGACTGTAGCCCAACTCAACGCGACCGCCGACGGCGAGCGGTCGAGCGCGACCGTTTTCGCTCGCCTTATTCCCCCGTTTACCCCATTCACCCGGATTTACCACCGCGTCGTTACATCGAGTCGCCGCGCCCGTCTTCGGCGGCGCTCGGCGACGGAGCCTGCAACTTCGGAGAAACTTTATGCGCGTCCCTGTTTTCCTATCCGCTGTCCTCGCCGCGACGCTCGGCGCCGCGACCGCCTTTTCCAACGACGGCAAAACGACCGTTTACCTCGACGACCTCGACTTGACCGCCGTCGAATGCGGTTACAAATCCGCCCAAGACGGCAAAACGGTCGACGGCAATCCGCTGATCGTCGCCGGCAAAACCTTCGAACGCGGCGTCGGCTCGCACTCGCCGGGCCGTCTCGTCGTTCGCCTCCCGAAAACCGGCTCGGTTCGTTTTATTACCGAAGTCGGAATCGCCGACGAAACGAACGGTCAGGGCCATATGGAGTTCCTCGCGTTCGCCGACGGTCAACTCGTTTGGCGCAGCGGTTTTATGAAGGGGAAAGAAGCGGCGAAAGTTTGCGAACTCGACCTGACCGGCAAGTCGACGCTTCTTCTCGAACTCGAAACCGGAACCGAAGGTTACGCCCACGACCACGCGGTTTACGGCGACGCGCGCTTTGAAGTTTCGGCGGAAGGCGCGGACGACCTCGCGATCGTTCGCCCGCTCTTCGTCGGCGCCGACGGCAAAATTTACGACGAAAAAACCGACCCGCAAACGCTCGAAGCGGCGCGCGAATATCTTTCGCTGACCCAACAAATCGCCGCCGGGCCGACGAGCGATTACGTCGCCAAAGACGCCCGCGACCCGGCTTCGACGATTCTTAAAACCGACCGCGACCCGCTCGACGTCGCGTTGCGCCGAATCGACCGCCTCGTCGAAGCGCTCCTCGAAACGCTCGACGAAAAGGAACTCGCCGCCGACGTCGCGACGCTCGCCGACCTCAAAAAACGCGCCGACGCGACCCCGGTCGAGCAAAAGCCGGAACGCCAAACCCTTTTCGTCGAAGCGGTTAAGATTCGCCGCTCCGTCGCGCTGAAAAACCCGCTCTTGACGTTCGACGATATTCTCTTCATCAAGCGCCACTACAACCCGGAACCGGAGAAGCAAGGAAACCATATGTGCGACCAGTTCTTCGGCTTCCACGCGCGCCCGGGCGGCGGTCTTTACGTCCTGAAGAACGCTTTTTCCGACAAGCCGGAAGTCGTTAACGTCCTCGAAAACGCGGTCGTTTCGAACGGTCGCTTGAAGGGGCGCAAGCTCGACTCGAGCTGGGGCTTTCTCTCGCCGCACTTAACTTACGACGGCAAAACGATTTACTTCGCCGCCGCGGACACGTCGCCGCAACGCCACTCCTACGTTTGGACGGAGGACAACTGCTACCACCTCTTCCGCGTCAACATCGACGGCACCGACCTCGTTCAACTGACCGACGGCCCTTGGAACGACTTCGATCCTTACCTTATGCCGAACGGTCGAATCGTCTTTATCTCGGAACGTCGCGGCGGTTACGGTCGCTGCCACGCGCGCCCCTGCCCGAGTTACACGCTCCATTCGATGAACGCCGACGGAAGCGACATTGTTCCGTTAAGCGTTCACGAAACGAACGAATGGGCGCCGACGGTCGACTCCGCCGGAATGATCGTTTACACCCGTTGGGATTACGTCGACCGCGGTTTCAACCAAGCGCACCATCCTTGGGTTACGTTCCCGGACGGTCGCGACGCTCGCGCGATTCAGGGGAACTACTCCGAAAACGAACGTTCGCGCCCGCACTTCGAAACGACGTTGAACCAAGTTCCCGACTCCGTTCTCCTCTCCGGGACGGCGTCCGGGCACCACACGCAAAACTTCGGCTCCGTCATTTTGATCGACCCGACCGCCGAAGACGACGAAAACGGCGGCGACCCGATGGGGCCGATTCAACGTATCACGCCGGAACAGCTCTTCCCGGAAGCGGAAATCGGCACGCACGGCCCGCCGCACAACTTCGGCCAACCTTACCCGCTCAGCGAAGATTTCTTCCTCGTCGTTTACGACGCGTTCAGCGGTTCGGCCAAGGGCGAAGGGAACAAATACGGCCTTTACCTCCTCGACGCGTTCGGGAACAAGGTTCTCCTGCACCGCGACGAGAAAATCAGCTGCCAATGGCCGCGAGCGGTCGAGACGCGCCCGGTTCCGCCGGTCGTTCCGCACCAAACGCTCGTCGGGATTCCGGAAGCGCAAAAAGACCGTTTCGAAATCCCCGCCGAGTTGCCGAAAACCGCGACGATCGGCGTCGTCGACGTTTACAAAACGAACCGTCCGTTCCCGGAAGGAACGAAAATTAAAGAGTTGCGCATCGTCCAAGTTCTCCCGAAAACGACTTGGAACGCGAACCAACCTTGGATCGGTTACGCCGGCGAAAACGGCGCCCGCAAGGTTCTCGGCACGGTTCCGGTCGAGGAAGACGGGAGCGTTCGTTTCGAAGCGCCGACCGGCGTCCCGTTCTACTTCCAAGCGTTGGACGAAAACGGCGTCGCGGTGCAAACGATGCGGAGCGCCGCTTACGTTCACCCGGGCGAAACGCTGACCTGCCTCGGCTGCCACGAAGGCCGCCACAACACGGCGCCGAACGCCGACGTCGCCGCGCCGCTCGCGTTCCAACGCGCGCCGTCGCAAATCAAGCCGGACGTTCCCGGTTCGAACCCGTTCAATTTCCCGCGCTTAGTGCAGCCGATTCTCGACCGTCATTGCGTCGACTGCCACGCCGAAAAAGCGAAAGCCGGCGAAACGTTCGAACTCGGTCGCGGCCCGGAAGGCCAATACTTCACGACGTCGTATTTCAACCTGCGTCCTTACGTTTACGTCGCGGGGAACGGGAACAACAACCCGAGCGCGCCGATGAAGGAGCAACCGACGCACGGCGGCGCTTGGAACAGCTTCGCTCCGGCGCGCACGTTCCCGGGCCAATTCGGCGCCAACCGCTCCCGACTTTGGCAAGTCCTGAAAGAAGGCCACTACGACGTCAAACTTTCCGACGAGGAAAAACGCGCGCTCGCCCTTTGGATGGACAACAACTGCGACTTCTTCGGCGCTTACGAAATGGAGTCGCTCGACGCGCAACGTCGCGGCGAAGTCGTCGTTCCGACGCTCGAATGACGGGCGTTTCGGTTAACCGCCGCTAAAAATCGTTAAAAACCGCTAAAAACCGCGTCGGAGCGGAGCCGTTTTCCGCTCCGACGTTTCCCCTTTAAACGCTTTTCCCGACGTTTTTCGCTTTTTTCGGAAGCGTCGACGTTTCAACGTTTACACGAGGTTTAAGATGAAAATTTCGAAAACGACCCTCGCTCTTTCGACGAGCGTTCTCCTTTGCGGCGCCGTCGCTTTGGCCGCCGAACCGAAAACGACCCTCTTCTCCGACCTCGGCGCCGCCAACTACACGCCGGACGGAATGACGGTCGCCGACTTCGACCCGAACGTTCTTTACCTGAACGTCCCGAACTTCGGGCGAATGGACGCCGATATGAAGAAAGCCGACTCGGCGCAGGGCGGTTATCTCGTCGCGGTCGCGAAAGACGGTTCTTTTGAAAAGGTTCTCGACTACCCGATTTTGAAGTCGACCGGTCAATGCGGCCCGATGGGGCTCGACTTCGGCCCGGACGGCGACCTTTACGTTTGCGACAACCAATATTTCCATTCTAAAGACTTCCAATCCCGCATTTTGCGCGTCGTTTTCAAAGACGGCAAAGCGACCGGCGAAATCCAAACGGTCGTCGAAGGGTGCAAGCTCGCGAACGGAATCGTTTGGAGCGGCGACAAGATGTTCTACACCGACTCCTGTTTCGACCTCGAAGACGGGACGAACGGAATCGTCGGTTCCGGCGGTCTCTTTATGATCGACGCTAAAGAAGCGACGAAAGCGGGCCGCGACGGCGTCGCGCCGATCAAAATTTCGGCGACTCCGGACGATCCGCGTTGCTTGGCGGCGCCGAAAGTCGTTAAGCTCGGTCGCGGCGACAACACCGGCGCGGACGGTTTGGCGGTCGACAAAAACGGCGTCGTTTGGTTCGGCAACTTCGGCAACGGCTTCGTTTACGCCGTTTACCCGAACGCCGACGGAACGTACCCGCGCGGTCAAGAAGTCGTCGTTTTCGACGCGACGAAACAAACCGGCGTCGACGCGGGCGCGTTCAAGGGCGTTCGTCTCGAATGCTGCGACGGGATGCTTTACGACGCGGAAGCCGACCGCGTTCTGATCAACGACTCCTGCAACAACGCCGTTTGGGCGTTCGCGCCGGTTGCCAAGGGGCAAAAAGTCGACCCGCAAATCGTTCTGATCAACGGCGATAACGACGGAATGGACGGTCTCCTCGACCAACCTTGCGAAGCCTGCCGTTTCGGCGACAAGATGATTTTCGCGAACTTCGACTGGCCGTTCCCGGGCCTCAAAAACAGCAAGGTCGACCCGCCGGGGACGCTCTCCGGAATCGATTACGCCGTCCTGAAAGCGCAATACAAGAAAGCCGACGCGAAAAAATAATCGCGACTCGCTCCGCGTAACCGCTTGTTAGCGCAAAACTTAACGCGCCGCCGTTTCGACCGCGAAGCGTCGGCGCGTCGTTTTATTCTCGTCTTTTTATCTTTTTTTTTGCTCGGACGCAATCTTTTTGCGCCGTCGCCGTGAAAGGGGAAAATTTGAAACCGTCTTCGCGCAAACCGCTCGCCTCCGCGAAAAATCCGGAAGAAATTTACCGCGACGCGTTAAAACGTCTCGATTTCAAGGCGTTGCAAAGATTTTTCGCCGCAAACCCGCAATTTTTAGACCAGTTTCCGGAAGCGCGTTCTTATTTAGAACTCGCCGACGCCGACGCCCAACGCCGCGCCGCCTTGCGTCTCGAAGCGGAAACCGCGACCGCGCAAGCGGCGAAAAGCGTCGCCTGCCGCTGTT
>JAFSFF010000330.1 GCA_017435375.1 Thermoguttaceae bacterium | reverse complement strand
GTTCGTCCGCGCCGCAAAACGACGAGTTAACGGGGAAGCGAATTCGACGTTTGCGCGTTAAACTTTACGCGACCGTTAACGTCGCCGAGCGTTCGGGGCGTTCGACGGCGTTAACGGGGAAGCCAAAAGATCGCGACGCGGAAAACGTCGGCTCAAAGAGCGATCACCAACCGATTTTCTTGAGGTTGTCGATGCAGTCTTTGGCGGATTCCCAAGGATTGACCTTGAATTGTTCTTGTTCGACGACGAACCATTCGGTGCCGCCCTTTTCGCGGCAAGCGTCGAGAACGGAAGCCCAATCGACTTTGTCGTCGGAGTCGGCGACCGCGCAGCCGTGAACGTCGCCGTTCGACTTGATGTGGATGCACTTGCCGCGACCCGGGAGAGCGGCGATCGTTTCGGCCGGGGTCAGTTTGATCCCGTGTTTGCGCATCGCGTTGTTAGCCCACCCGACGTCGACTTGGGCGATGACGCGTTCGTCGCAGTTGTTGAAGAACGTCGTCCAAGCGGAGTCTTCCGTGCCGTTGATGTAGAGGAAGTCGCCCGTGTGGCCGTGGAAACCGACGAGGCAGTCGAGTTTCGCGGCTTCTTCGGCGCACTTGCTCATTTCTTCGGCGATTTTCTTATTCGAGTCGTGGCTCGCGCGCATACGGCCTTCGAGACCGCCCGGAACGATCAGCTTGTTGAAGCCGAGAGCGTGGGCGATTTCCGCGCTCTTCTTGAGGGCGTCGCCTTGGATCGCGCCGAAACCGATGTGCGTGCTGGTCGCTTTGAGCCCGACGTCGTCGAGCATTTTGCGGAGTTCTTGCGGTTTGCCGTCAAAGCCGTAATAACCGGCGAATTCGACGCCTTCGTAACCCATTTCGGCGACTTTTTTCAGCGCGGCCGGAACGTCTTGACCGGCGACGGTGCGGAGCGAGTAGAGTTGCAGCGCGATCGGGATGCGTTTTTCGCCCTTTTTATAGGCGGCGAAAAGGGAAGACGGAAGGGAAGCGACCGCGGCCGCGCCGAGACCGGCTTGCAGGAAGGAGCGACGATTCATCATAGGAAGGGCCTTTCTAGCGAATAATCGCTAAAAATAAGGACGGAATAAATAACGCCCGCGCCGAACGTCGTCGCGACTTGAAAATCTCGACGGAAAACGGCAAGGAAGGCGGTTTGGTTAAACTGGAAAAACCGGCGACGCGTCCGTCGCCCGCTTTTTCACAATTATAACGGACGGAGCGCGATTGTAAAACGGGTAAAACGAGAACTTTTTCAATTTTTTCCATTTTTTTACCTTTGAGGCCGAGTTTTAAACGAAAAACGCGCCAAGTCGTCGGGGGCGTATTGTCTTTTTGGATAAAGTCTATATAAATAAAGGGAAAACTCCGTCGATTTTTGGGGTGAAACGACGTTAGGAATCGTCTTGGCGGCAAGAAAACAACGGAATTTTGTTTTAGAAGTTATTTTTCGACGTTTTATTAAGAATTTTCAAAAGCGAGAAGGAACGGCGAAACGGAGGCGGAAAATGGGGCTGGGTTTAGCGATAAAGGCTTTTTTCTCGGCGTTTAAAAACGACGGAACGGCGGAACGAGTCGCGGCGGCGTTGGACGGAAGCGCGACGGCGAACGTTTCGGCTCCTGCCTTGGAACCGCCGAAAGAGCGCGTTGAAAGCGAGAGAAGCGAAGCGAGCGCGGCGAGCGGTCGCGGCGGTTCCGACGCGACGTCGGCGCTGACGCTCTTAGCGGCGTTGCAACGGGAGGCGCGCTTCGTCGACTTTATTAAAGAGTCGCTCGACGGGGCGGACGAGGCGGCGATCGGCGCGGCGGCTCGCGGCGTTCACGACCGTTGCGCGACCGTTTTGGAGCGGTTTTTCGCGATTCGCCCTCTTGTCGACGCGGAGGAGGGGGCTCCGGTCGAACTCGACGCGGAAACGGCGAAAAATTCGGCGCGGGTTCGCGTTTTGGGACGGACGGCGACGCCCGATTCGAACGGCAAGGTCGCCGGACGACTCGTTCACGCGGGTTGGATCGCGACGAAAGCGACGCCGCCGGTTTGGTCGGGCGCGCCGGAGGACGTCGCGACGTTGGCTCCGATGGAAATCGAGTGAAAGCGTCTTTGATTTTTAGATAAGCGTTCGATTTAAAGCGTCGCCTTGAAGGGGCGGCGACTCGGCGGAGCGTAGAGGCGAGCGGCGATCGGCTGAAAAGGCGGCTATTGGGCGGGACGTTGGAATTTTAGCGGTTATTCCGGTTTTAGCGTTTGGGCGGGCGTTCGACCGTCGCGACGTCGGTTAATTTGCGAGAAAACGACGAGCGCGGCGTTCGGGGGCCTTCCCTTGGAACGAAAAAAGCGTAAAATAGGGTTGAACCGATTTTGCGCGTTCAGCGTTTCGTATTACGTTTTTAACATTAGCGCCGTTTTTTTGACGGCGTCGGCGGCGACGTTTCGGGGACGGAGACGACCGACGGCGGAAAATGCGGAAAAATTGGCGCGACCGACGTTATTTTCCAGCGTTATGACAAATCAAGAACAGTTGATCAACGATCTGCCGAAACAATACGACCATCAGGCGGCGCAAGCGCGTCAGACGGCGTTTTGGGAAGAAAAAGGCTTCTTTAACAGCGACGTTAACAAGGATAAAAAGCCGTTCACGGTCGTTATCCCGCCGCCGAACGTTACCGGCGCGCTTCATTTGGGGCACGCGCTGAACGACACGCTTCAAGACGCGTTGGTGCGGATGAAGCGGATGCAAGGTTACGAAGCGCTTTGGGTTCCGGGCGTCGACCACGCCGGGATCGCGACGCAAGCGGTCGTCGAGCGCCGTCTTTTCGAACTCGAAGGGAAAACGCGTTGGGATCTCGGTCGCGAAGCGTTGGTGCAACGGATTTGGGACTGGAAAGACCAGTACCAACGCCGCATCGTCGGGCAAATTAAAGCGCTCGGCTGCAGTTGCGACTGGCGCCGTCAACGTTTCACGCTCGACGACGTTTGCGCGAAGGCGGTGCGTCATTTCTTCTATAAACTCTTCGCCGAAGGATTGATTTACCGCGGCAAACGCCTCGTCAACTGGGACGTCGCGCTCCAAACGGCGGTCAGCGACGACGAAGTCTTTCACGAAACGGTCGCCGGGAACTTCTGGTACCTGAATTACCCGGTCGTCGACCCGCAAGAAGGCGAGCCTGAGTTCGTTACCGTCGCGACGACGCGCCCGGAAACGATGCTCGGCGACGTCGCGGTCGCGGTTCACCCCGATCCGGCGGCGGAATTCGATCGCGTCGAAAAGGAACTCCGCGCCAAGTTGGCCGACTGCCCGGAACGCGAAAAAGACGAAATTCAAGCGGAACTCGACGACCTGCTCCAACGCCGCGTCGACTCGTTGCCGCGCTTGATTAAGTTGGCGGAAATGGCGAAAGCCGGGCGCAAGGTTACGCTCCCGCTCCAAAACCGCGAAATTCCGCTCGTCGCCGACGTTTGGGCGAAGCCGGAAAAGGGAACCGGGTGCGTCAAAATCACTCC
>JAFSFF010000329.1 GCA_017435375.1 Thermoguttaceae bacterium | reverse complement strand
ATCACCTCCTTTCTAAGGATATTAGAAACTCGGTTGGTTAACCAATCGTTTTACGAGGGATCGCAATGATTGGCAACACTGTGTGAAATCTTTACTATGATATATGAAGCCGGTTGACGAAAGTTAACCGGCTTTTTTTTGTTTCTTGTCTCCGCGTTTTTTCGCAAGTTGAGGACTTTCCGCAATCCTTGCGCCGCCGCGTTTTGGGGAAAAGTTAACCTTTTTCGAAATTCTTACGCGCATTCGAAACGAGTTTCCGCCGCAAGAAAAAACGACGCGAAAAGACGCGTCGTTCGTTTTTTTTTTCCGATTTGGCGGAGCGTTTACTTAATCGCGGCTTCCGCCTCCGCCTCTTCGGCGGCTTCCTTGGCTTCCGCTTTTGCGGCGCGCGATTTTTCGAATCGTCGCGTTTTGATTTTAAACGTCGGCTTTCTTGTTGAACCTTGCGCGATCTTGCTTTTGCCGGGCGCGGTCGCTTAATGAAGCGGCGGGCGGTTGACGTCTTCAAGTTTTGGCGCGTTCCGCTCAATTTTACTCGCTTTCGGCGTTAAAATTTGCTTCGTTTACCTAATTGAAGGAAAAAACGAGCGCCGCAAACGCGACTAGCGAAGCGAAACGTTTTCTCGACGACCTTCCAACGATTCGCCGCAAAAAATTTTCGGAAAAATTTTTCTTGGGCGCGAACTCGGCCCCAGGCGTCCGCGGCGATTCCGACAAGTTAAGTACGCTCGCACGATTGGCCGCGTCGGTTGGAAACGGCGAGCGGGCAACTTCGTCGACTGGGGAGAGAAAAATGGAGTCGAAAAAAAGGTTCGAACGCTGGACTCGTTACAAGATCGCGCTAAACGAACGAAAAGAGGAGCGAACGTCGAGTTTCGAAAACGATGGAGAGCGTCCGCGAGACGATAGGCGCTGTTTAGCGAAAATCGAGAACGCGCCGACGAAGAAAATATCGCCCGACGCGAACGGGGCGTCGAATCGGCTCCCGTTTGACGCGAGCGGTTCGTCGGGGCGGAGCTTGTTCGCGAACGAGCCGTCGGTTTGCGGACGGCGGCTTCCAAGCGAGTCGCCGAGCTTGCGAGAACGAGCGAGACGAGCGCAAACGAACGCGGAGAGCGAACGGAACAAGTCGACGGCTCGTTGGGAATTATCGGAAAATTCCGCGTCGGCGCGCGGTTCCGAGTTCTTTTCCAAGCGTTCGCGAACCTTCCGTATGAGCGCTCCGCCGCGCCGTTTCGACGGCCCGCGCCGCGATCGCGAGCGAGAGTGATTTCAAACGACCGCGACACGCGGCAAACTCGGCGTCGCGCAAAAAACGCCCACGAACGTCAAACGCCGAAAGGAACAAACGCCGATACGCGGCGCGACGGTTTCTAAAAGAAGTCGGACGGCGGCCGTATCGAAACTGTCTTGCGCGTTGCGGGCCCGGCTTCTTCTAAGTCGAGGGAAATTCGAGCGGAACCGGCGGCTTCTCGGATGCGCGGGATTTGCGTTTCAATATTTGACGGGCTCAGGTCTCCGGCGTAACCGCGGTAGTCGCCCTTCGGCGCCGGCCAGCGGTCGGGAATTATCCCTTGACCGCCGGACGCGTCGTAAAGGAACGCGACGTCGACGCCGTTCGCGCGGAGGTTTTCGCCAACTTCTTCGTCGAGCGCTTCGCCGTTCAGCTGAACGATAAACTGCGGCGCCGGGCGCAATTGGCGGAGGACGCGCGAAAAAACGTCGGCAAACGTCGCGACTTCAAGGAAGCAAACGCGAATTAAGCGTCGATATGCGGCGCGACGATTTCCAAAAGGAGTTTCACCGCGTCCAAATCGAAACTGTCTTGCGCGTCGCGGGCCCCGGCTTCCAAGTCGAGGTAAACTCGGGCGGAACCGGCGGCTTCTCGGATAAGCGGGATTTGCGCTTCAATGTTGGCTAAGCTCAGCCCGCCGGCGTAACCGCAATAGTCGCCCTTGGGAGGAAGCCAACGTTCGGGCGTTATCCCTTGACCGCCGGACGCGTCGTAAAGGAACGCGACGTCGAGTCCGTTCGCGCGGAGCGCTTCGCCGACCTCTTCGTTAATCGCTTTGCCGTTCAGTTGAACGACGAACTGCGGCGCCGGGCGCAATCTGCGGAGAACGCGCGGAAGCGTCGGCAAATCGGCTTTTACCTTTTGATAGTTGACGTTCAGCTGTATCCGTTGAAAACTCGGGAGGAACGGAAGAATCTCCGCCAAACCCTCCCGACGGTCGCGGATTAACGACGTAACCGCGGCGCCGCAAAGGTGAAGCGAAAGTCGCAACGGCGAACCGGTCGTTTGGGCGCGCTCGGCGGAAATTTCGGTCAGTTCGCGAATCCAAGCGAGCGTCGGGAAACGGCGGAGCGGCTCGATCGGATGACCGTATAAAATCGACCATTCGACGAACGGGCAACGGTCGCTCAGCGCGGCGAGTTCTTGCGGACGAACCGCTTCGTCCGGGCCCGCGATGGAAAGTCGGTCGATAGGCATGGCTGTTTCTCCTTCTTAATTGAGCGTTTATTTTTTCCGGTCGACGAGCGCGCGTTATCCGGAACGGTCGCGCTTAGGAACCTTGGTTTGCTTAAAAGAGGAAAGAAAAGAGAAAATTTCAACCGTTTTTTAAAAAGAAAGCGAAATTTTAAGAGAAAAAGAGACGACGCCGGAGAAGTTGCGCGCGAAAAATTGAAAAAAAAGCCGCTCAACGCGAAAACGTCGAGCGGCGGGAAAAAACGACGGCGGAATCTGAGCCGCGTCGCAACGGACGGAAACGCGACGTTTACGGCGTTCGCTTTTTCGCGGCGAAGAGCGCGGCGACTCGAACCGCTTCGATAAGGCTTTCCGTCTTCGCCGTTCCGGTTCCGGCGACTTGAAACGCCGTTCCGTGCGCGACGCTCGTGCGGATTATCGGCAAACCGAGCGCGACGTTCACCGCCGAAAACATATCGAACGCCTTCATTGCGATGTGCCCCTGGTCGTGATAAATCGCGACGATTCCGTCGTAAAGACCGTTTTTCGCGTCCAAAAAGAGCGTGTCCGCCGGGAACGGGCCGCGAACGTCCAAACCGTCGGCGCGCGCCGCCTCGACCGCCGGACGAATGATTCGGATTTCCTCGTCGCCGAAAAGGCCGCCGTCGCCGGAATGGCAGTTCAACGCGCAAACGCCGAGCCGCGGCTCCCGACCGAGGATCGTCTCCATAAAACGGCGTATCAGCCCGCACTTCTCGTAAACCGACTCGAACGTTACTTGGTCGAGCGCGCGCCGCATCGACGTATGAAGCGTAACGTGAACGACGCCCAAACCGGTCGGCGACGCGATCGCCGGATTCGGGCCTAAATAAAGCGCCATTCCGAAGTTGGAAACGCCGCAACGAGACGCTAAAATCTCCGTATGACCGGGAAATTTATGTCCGGCGAGGTTCAACGATTCTTTGTGAAGGGGCGCGGTAACGATTCCGGCGACTTCTCCGGAAAGCGCGAAGTCGATAGCGCGGTTCAGCGAACGGAACGCGGCGTCGCCACCCGCGGCGCAGATTTCGCCGAAACGAACCGAGGACGCCGACGCGTCGCAACAGGGAACGCAAGGTATCGTCGACGCGCCGAAGCGGGACGGGTAGACGTCCGCCGCTTCCGAAACCGAGTCGACGGCGACGACGCGAGCGTCCGTTTTCGCGACGGAGACGGCGCGGCGCATGACTTCGGGATCGCCGAAAACGATCGGGCGCGACGGCGGAAGCGGGAACGCGGAAGTCGCCGAATCGTCCGGCGTCGGGAAGAAGGAACGCCAAGCGCCGGCGATGATTTCCGGGCCGACGCCGGCGGGATCGCCCGCGGTTAACGCGAGTATCGGAGCGGTTTCGAGCGTCATAAAACGGAGTCCTTTGTTGAAACAGTTGATATGAGTCGCGTTTTTCGAAAAATCAAAAAGCGCGGACGCGGAACGACGAGCGATTGTTGAATTTTGTTTAGCAAAACAAAAGAATCAAAAGCGCGTCGCGCGAATCGGGCGGGGCGACGACGTGTTTTTGATTTTTGTTTCGATATGCACGGAATCAAAGCCGGGCGTTTAAGCGGTTAAAAATTCGGCAACGCGCGCCCCATTTGCCGAATCGCTTGGCGGAGTCGGTCTTCTTTTTCGACGACCGCGAGACGCAAATAACCTTCGCCGAGCGGGCCGAACGCCGAACCGGGGCTCGCGACGACGTTCGCTTCGCTTAAGAGCTTCATCGCGAAATCGAACGTCGTGTATTTTTGCAGGTACTTTTCCGGAATCTTTTGCCAAACGAACATCGACGCCTTCGGACGAACGACGTCCCAACCGAGCCGCTCGAGCCCTTCGCAAAGAACGTCGCGACGGCGTTCGTAAACTTTCGCTTGCGCGGCGACGTCGGCGTCGAGTTCGCGCATCGCGACGATCCCGGCGATTTGGAGCGGCGTGAAGCCGCCGTAGTCGTAATAGGTCTTAATCGTCGCGAGCGCCCGGACGATTTCGGAGTTGCCCGCGCAAAAACCGATGCGCCAACCGGCCATATTGTAGCTTTTCGACATCGTGGTCATTTCGACGCCGACGTCGCGGGCGCCCGGGACGGAGAGGAAACTCGGCGTCTCGTAACCGTCGAAAACGACGTCGGCGTACGCGAGGTCGCTCAAGACCATAAAGCCGAATTTCTTCGCCAATTTAACCAAATCGACGTAAAATT
>JAFSFF010000328.1 GCA_017435375.1 Thermoguttaceae bacterium | reverse complement strand
CGACGACGGCGTTCTTGAATCTCGGCGTCGCTCGGTTGCGGGAGAACGAACGTTGCTCGTTTGCGTCCGTTTCGCGCGTTCTCGACGATAATTCGCGGTCGCCAAAACGTCGACTCGTCCGTTATCGAACGAGGGATTTCGCTCCCCGACGAACAACGAACCCAAACCAAGTCGCCGCGTTCCTGGGCTCGGTAGGAACGCGACAAGACGGCGTTTTTGGTTTCAACGTCGCAATCGCCGAAAATCCAAGAGTTAACCTCGACGCCGACTTCCAAAATCGCGTCGACGTTCGACGCGATCGCCGCGAACGCTCGCAACGCGTCGACAACTTGGCGCGGAATCCCGGCGATTCCGTATGCGAACTCGCCGCGTTGCGTCAGCGCCGTTTCGAAACCTCGAAGAACCGAGTCGAACGGCGCGAAATCGAAACGCGGGAAAAGCCGACGCGCGAACTCCGGCGCGGTCAATTCGTTCAAGTTTTTCACTTTGCGTCCTCTTCGTTGGGCGCCGCGCGTTCCGCCGTCGCGAAACGGCGAAACGCTATTTTAAAGACGTCGCGTCAAAAATCAACGAGCAAAACTCGACGTTTCGCGCCGCTTTTTTCAATCCGCCAGAACCGGCAAGTCCCGCCCAAACTCGGCAGGAAGTTGGCGTTATCGAAGTACTCGTCGACGACTTGGGCGTCGGTAATTTCGTCAAGCCAACTTCCCGGCCCTTCGTAAAACGCTTCGCGCTTCTCGACGAACGGGAGCGCGTTCGCGACAACTTCCAAATTTTGGGACTCTTGCGTCGAAATCAGGAGCGCGAACTCGTCGTCGGTCGTCGCGTTCAGACTGAGCCAATCCGTCGCGGCAAGGATAAATCGCGGGTCGAGGCGAGGCGAAATCAAAGACTCTCCGCCCTCGACCGCGACGCGGTCAAGCGCTTTCATAAACGCCCGCGCTTCGACGGTTTCGAGCGCTTCCGGTTCGTCGGCGAAAAAACTCGCGCAAAACTCCGGGAAGCTCGTTCCGGAAGGGAAATACTCGACTTCGCTCATTTCGCCGCCTCCTTTTCCGGCTCGGTCTCCGGAACGTGCAACACTTCCTTTTTGACGTAAGTCGCGATTTCCAAGTCGGTCGCGTCCCAAACGCTAAACTCAAGGTTCTCTCCGTCCCAGACGAAAATTTCGAGGTTGCCGTTCTTGACGCGGGCCGCTTCAACGCGTCGCCCGTCGTTCGTCGCGACGAGCGCGCCGTCGCACACGGCCTGCGTGATTTTCACAGCGATATTTTTGAGTTGCTCGGGAGTTTGAACCATCGTTAATTCCTTTCGTAAAAAGGGTTAAATTTCAACGCGTTGTTTCGACAACTTGCCGAAGAAGCGTCTTGCGCCGTCGATTCCGAGTTGTTTTTCGGCCTCGAGAAGGCGCGTTTCGTTCGCCAAGTTCATACCGCGCAAGAGTCCCGCCTCGGAGCGCGAAAGTCGAACGGCGTAAAGGTCGTGTTCCTCGAACGCGGCGTAAGCGCTCGGGAATAACGGCTTAACAATCTGTTCGCCGATAGTTTTCGCGTATCGACGAATCTCGTATTGCGCGGAGTCGTCGGTTCGCAACCGAAGGAAATTGAAGAGGTTGCGCAAGTCGATTTTCCAATACGCTTCGGAGTAAGTCGAAAGCGGGAGTTCTTTTCGCGCTTGCTCGCGAACGACGCCGCGACGTAAACGCTCCGTATAGACGGTTTCGAGCGCCGCGCAAGCGTCGTATTCGAGTTCGCCGAGTTTGTCGCAAACCTCGGGCGGAAGCGGTTTTCCGTCGACGCCGCGCCACTCGTTGCAAGCGCTTTGAAACGCCAAATCCGAATCGACGTAACGCCCCGACGTCTCCTGCGCGCTCGCCGTTCGATGACGCAACCATTGACGGAGGACGTAAATCGGCGCCCGCACTCGGAATTTCAGCTCGACCATCTCGAACGGGCTCCAATGACCGCGCCGCGCCAAGGCGTCGAGAAAAACGCCCGCCTCCTCTTCGCCGAGTCGGTCGGTCGCGGCCCGGCTAATCCGCGCGGCGTCGACGATCGCGCCGTCGTCCCCCATCAGGTCGACGAAGCGAACGTAACCGGCGTCGAGAACGCTAAATTCGAGTCGGCGCAAGCGTTCCGCCTCGGCGACGTTCGAAGGAATCGGCGGAATCTCGTTTTCGCGAAGTTCCCGAATCTTAAGCATTTGCGAAATCTCCTTTCAAGCGTTCGCGGAGCGTTCGTTCGACGACGGCGAGTCGTTCGGCGACGGCCGCGACCGTCATTCCGGTCGCGGCGGCGATTTCGGCGTCGGTCAAACCGTCGACCCAGCGGAGCGCCGACAAAACGCGGTCGCGCTTCGAAACGAGCCGTTTTGCCGCGACGATTAAATCTTGTCTTTTCAGGGCTTCCATTCCTCGGCTATCCTTTCCTTGCCGCGTCGCTTTTTATCGAAATCGCGTTTTTCCGTAAAGAGCGACGGCGGTTTTGAGCAAAATCGACGATTTTTATTAAAAGCCGAAAAGCGGCCAAACGGCGTTGAGGATCGCGCAACCGGCGATAGCGATCGCCGCCAAACGCCAAAAACGAAAGGTTTGCCGCGCGTCTTGCAACTCGGCGAGCCAACGCGCCGCGTCCTTGTTCGCGGCCTCGACGCTCCCCTTCGCGCGTTCGATCAACTTGTCGCACTCGGTAACGACGTATTTCTTTTCGGCGGTCAGCTTCGCGACGCGTTCTTCCAGCTCGACGTTTTGCTTTCGCGTTTCGTCGAGTTGTTTGTTAAGCCTCGCGATTTCCTCGGTTTGCGAAACGACGCGCGTTCCTTTTTCCAGCATAATCTTAACGCCGTCGGAGCAAATCGCCGGTTCCCAACCTTTCTCTTTCGTTTGCGGCGCGACCGCCTTAACTTCCGGCGTTTCGCACTCGGCTTTTTTCGTTTTGTTTTTGCTCATTGTTCTTCTCCTTCAATGCAGGACGCGGCGTCGCAAGGCTCGACGTAAGTCTTGACGACGTTAACGCTTTCGGTTTGGATTTTCGCATAATCGTCGAACATTTTCGACGCGACGTAGTTCCCCGCCGCAAATCCGAGCGGAATCGCGGCAAAGACGCAAAAAGTAACCAAAAACGTTCGCGCGTAAACCGCGAAATCGAGCAAGCCTTCTTTAAGTTCGCGCATATTTAACTCCTTATAAACTCTGTTGGGCGAACAGTTAGCGACCAACGGGAGCGGAAACCAAACTCGCGCGGTAGCGCGGGCCCGGAGCGCCCGGCGGCGCCTAAAACGGTATATCGTCGTCGTTTAGGACGTATTGGTCGCAAGCGTTTTCGTGCCCGCCGACCTCGCACTCGTACGCCGCGCAGTACCCGAACGAATAGTTCAGGCATCCGGCGCAGACGCCGTAAATCGCGACGTTTTCGCGTCTTATCGTCGGACGCGGTTTCGGCGTCGGTTCGACCGCGTCGTCGTAATCGTCGAACCCGGCGAAGTCGTCGAAAGCCGCCGCGTTCATTTGCCGCAACGTAAAGTCCGGAATTTCCGTCGCTTCAATCCATTCGATTTCCGGAAACTTCTTGCCCGGCTTGCGCGTCGCTCGAATGCGAAGCGGCGTCGCCAACGCTCCGGCGTTCGCGTAATCGGCGGCGTCGCGAGCGGTTTTCGGCGGCGGCGTTTTCGATTTCGCCCGCCACCATTCCTCGAATCGTTGACGCATCCACCCGGTATGCTCGACGCAACCCCATTCGCGAACGTACTTATGCGGCGCGATTTCATACGAAACTTGGAGCGTGCGCGGCGTTCCGGGCGGCGCTCCTTTCTTCTCGTGTTCCTCGTAGTACACGGCGTCGACGTCGTATTCGAGAATCGAACCTTGGTCGACGAGGTCTTCGTCGGACGCGTGAGACGACGCCTTGTCGTCGCGTTTCGGCGCCGGGAACAACTCCCCGCACTCGGGACAAGCGGTATGACCGCAAGCGACGATAGCGCAACAGTTCGGGCATTCGCGACCCTTGTTTTTCCCGTCCGTTTTACCCCGCGTCGCGACCGTCGGCATATCGATCGGCCCGAGCCGAACGACGTTTTGACCGTAGTCGAGAACGAGGCAATCCGTTTTTCCCGGCGCGAGTCGAAGCCCCCGCCCAACCATCTGCTGG
>JAFSFF010000327.1 GCA_017435375.1 Thermoguttaceae bacterium | reverse complement strand
GATGACGAAGACGACGAGGAGAACAACGAAGACGCCGCCGAAGACGAAGAACCGCAAGACGTTAAGCGAGGCGCCGCGCGATGAAATACGTTGTTTTCGCCGTCGAAGACCCGTTTTATTTCTTCCCGGCCGCAACGCTCGACGACGTCCCGTCGACCTTCGCCGACGCCTGTCGACAAACGCGACAAGCCGCCGCGAACGCCCGCGACTTCCTGCGCTTCAACCCGCAATATCGCGAGGTTTACGAACCGACGTTCCAACGCGAAAACGCGACGCTAACCGTCGGCGAAACGAAGAAACATAAAGCGGCGATCCGACGTCATTACCTCGACCGCCCGGTCGAAGAGATCGGCGAAAGCGAGTTCGCGAACGCGCTCGACCGAATCGCGGCGCAAGGCGTTGAAATCGCGTCGTTTGGCGGCGTCGTTCAAGCGACGGAAACGGAACCGGAATACGGGACGTTCTGTCGCCAATACGCGAAACTCGGCGGGCGTTTTTGGTCAAAAATCGTCGACGCAAGCGACCGCAAGACTTGGCTGAAATCGCTTTGGGTCGACCGCCCAAGCGCCTTCGCCCGCAAAACGCTCGACGCGTAACCCGATAGGACGGGCGACTTAGCCCGGACGTTAGAGCGTCGTTAGTTTAACGGCAAAACGCCGGATTCCTAATCCGGTCATTTCGGTTCGACTCCGAAGCGACGCCTTTTTCCGCTTTCCCGCGACGCGTTTTAGCGCCGCCAACCGTCAAATTTAACCCAATATTTTCCAATGATTTACCAACTCCCAACCGAAGAAAATCGACGCGCCGTCGCCGACGCCCTTTACCGCCTTTTCGTCGAGGCCGAAGAGCGCGTCGAACTCGGTCGCGTCGGCCTAAACCGCGCTCCAAACGTCGTTTGGAAATACCGAAGCGGCGTTTTGCGACTCTCGAAAGGCCCGAACGCGACGCGGATTAAAAACTCGCTCCTCGTCTTGCCCGGTCTCGAAACCGACGCGGCGCCGGAGTTTGCGACGACGTTCGAAACGCTTTGGGTCGCCGGGCCGAACGAACGCGGCTTTCCTTGGTGGAAAGACTCGAACGAAAGTTACTGTCGTCAAAAGTGTTACGACTTCCTCGGCTCCGCTTTCCTCGACGCGATCGCTCGAAAATTCGGGCGTCCGACGCCGCGCGACGTCGAGTCGCCTTGGGAAGTCGCCGCCGCGACGCTCGCCGAAGAGAACTTTCGCGCCGTCGCTTTTTGTTAATCTAAACCTTTGCCGCGTCAAAAGAAAGGAATCGTTATGTTAACGTTGTCCCGCCATCCGCAAGAAAGCGTCAAAATCGGCCCGGATATCCGCGTCGTCGTCTTAAACGTCGAAGGCAAGCGCGTTAGGCTCGGTTTTGAAGCGCCGCCGGAAACGGTCGTCGCTCGCGAAGAAATCGAAAATTTCGTCGGTCGGCTCCTGCGACCGCAACCGGAAAAGAAGCCGAGCGAAGCCGACGCGTTGCGGCGCGAACTTCAATCGACGCAAGAACTTCTAGCGGACGAACGCCGACGCCGCGTCGACCTTGAAGCGCGCGTTCGCGAGTTCGCCGAGTTCGCGCTCCGTCCGGAACCGACGCCGCCCCCGAAACGCTCCGCTCCGCGACGCGAAAACGTCCGCTCTTAACCTCAAAATTTTTCAACCTTTACGAAAGGAAACCCCGATGCTCAAAACGAAGAAAATTTGGAAAAAAACGACGCTCGCCCTCCTCGCCGCCGCGCTTTTCGCCGCGCCGTCCGTCTCGTTCGCGCAATGTTGGCGCCCGTTCGGCGGACTCTTCGGCGGCGGTTGGCGAACCGCTAATCGTTGCGGCTGGAACGTTTGCGGCGACGCTTACGGCTCGGCTTACAGCGTCGGCGACTGCGCGTCGTACTCCGGCGGCTGGAACGGCGCTTGCGCGTCCGGCGTTTGCAACGCGTCGACGACGAACGGAAGCGCTTGCGTTGGCGGCGTTTGCAACGTCGACGCTTACCGAAACGCCGACGTCGCGCCTCGTTGCGGCGTTTGCGACGCCGCGTCTTGCACAACCGGAACTTGCGTTGAAAACGCTTGCGACATCGAAGAAACAAAGTCCGAAGCGGAAACCGAAAGCGGCGAAACGCTCGAAAAATCGCCCGTCGAAACGCCGAAAGCCGAAACCGCGGTCGAGCAAACGAGCGAAAGCGGCGAAGCGACGACCGTCGTTAGTCCTTGCGGGCCCGCGAGTTGCGACGCGCTCGAATTTTCGCGCCAAGTCGACGCCGAACTCGAAGGGATGGGCGCGACCGAAAAAGCCCTCTTCGACCGCTTGAACGAAGTCCGTCGCTGGAACGGACGCCGCGCGGTCGCGTTCGAAAAAAACGCGTTGGCTGGTTGCCGAACTCACTCGTTCCGAATGGCTAAACGCGGCTATTGCTTACATTACGACAACGGAAGATACGCCGAAATTTGCGCGCCGGGCCGCACGATCGACGAAGCGTTCGCGAGTTGGTTCCGCTCCGGCGGTCATATGACGGTTATGCTCGGCCCGTACCGTCGCGCCGCCGCGTCTTACGCCTTCGACAACCGCGGCTTCGGCTTTTGGACGATTCGCTTCGCCTACTAACCGCGACGCAACTTCCATCGTTAAACAAATTACTATCGGAACGACCGCGTTCCGCAAGCCGCGTCGGTCTAACCGCCGCCGCGGTTTCTTCCTCCGTTTCCCGACGTCGCGCTTTCTTAAACGCGACCTTCGAAACGCCGCCCGCAACCCACGCAACCCCAACAATCACGCAAGATGACGCAACAAGAATTTGAACGTTACGCCGACGTCGCGAAAACGGTCGCCCGCCGGTTCGCCGCGAAAGGCGCGAACGTCGATTACGACGACCTGTTTCAAGACGCTTGCTTAACGCTTCTCGAACAAGAGTTCGACCGCGCCCGAACCGACGGCCAAATAAGAGGTTACCTAACGAAACGCGTCTATTTTCGGATGCTCGACCGCTTCCGAGCCGCGACGTGTTGGCGACGCAAAAATCCCTCGCCGCGCTTCGTACACGTCTCGAACGTCGACGAAGAGCTTTTCGGCGAAGGCGAAAACGCGTCCGTTCTCGACGCGACGTCGGTTCGCATTTGGCGCGACGCCGTTCGGCGCGAATCGATCGCGGCGCGGTTCGCTCCCGCCGTCGAAAAAGCGCTCAAAGAAACGTCGCAAACCGTTCGTTTATGCTATTTAGGCTACTACGTCGACGGCGAAACGATGAAAAGCGTCGGCGTCGGGCTCGGCCTTAGCGAGTCGCGCGTTTCGCAAATTTTGAGCGAGTTTCGAAACCTCGTCAAAGAAAACGCGGCAAGCG
>JAFSFF010000035.1 GCA_017435375.1 Thermoguttaceae bacterium | reverse complement strand
TTCCCGATTTGCGGACGTTCGGCTCCGGGTCGATTCCCGATTTGCGGACGTTCGGCTCCGGGTCGGTTTCCGGGTTGCGGACGTTCGGCTTCGGGTCGGTTTCCGGGTTGCGGTCGCTCGGCTCCGGGGCGATTGCCGGGACGAAGGTTAAAACCGGGGCGGTCGACGCCGGGGCGATAACCGGGGCGAACGTCGAAACCGGGACGACCGGGACGAACGTCGAAACCGGGGCGCGCGGGAATCGGCGTTAAACCGCCGGGAACCGGCGCGCCGGGACGATAGCCGGGGCGGTCGTGCGGACGAACTTCGCCGGGACGCCAAGCCGGGCCGGGACGATAACCGGGGCGCTTGTCGAACGGAAGCGGTTTGACGTCGTGTCGCCGCCCGCCGAAAATCAGTTCGAAAATCGGGTCGCGCGGGAGACGGAAGGGGTCGACAAAAACGTCGGCGCCCCACCAAGCGTCGCGCGGACGGAAACGCGGATCGACGTAACGCGGGCCGTCCGGACGACGGTTGAATCCGATGAAGAAACTCAAATGTCCGTCGAAGTAGGAGAAGCCGAAACCTGGCGCGACGCCCGGAGGCGGGCCCCAAGGATGGTAGTGCGGCCAAGGAACGAACGAGTCGACCCAAACGCCGCTCCAAGGACGATACGTCCAAGCGCGAGCGTCGAAGAGCGCCCAACTCGGCTCGTAATAAACGGGAACGCGGTAATATTCGTCGACGTAATCGGCGTAATAGGCGTTGTTTTCGTATCGCTCGACGTAAACTTGAATCGCGTCGGCGGCGAGCGGCGCCGGGAGCGCGTCTTCGGTTAAAATAACGGTTCCGTCGGCGGTTTCGGCGTCGGCGGTTTCGTCGAGGACGTATTCTTCCGGCAACGGTTTGACGAATTCTTCTTGGAGCGGGTGCTGACCGAGCCAATGGAGCCGACCGGTTTTGTCGTCGGCCAACGCGGCGACGACGTCGAGGCGACCGGCGCGAACCAAGTCTTGAACGACCGCCGATTTGAGCAAAATCGTCTCAAGCGACTGCCAAACGAGCGCTTCCGAAACGACGTTCGCCAGCTCGTAACCTTGCAAGTCGGGGTAGGCTTCTTTGGCGCGGGCGACCGCCGGGCCGACGAGGTTGTAGGTTTTAAGGTCGTCGGGAACGGAAGCGTCTGTCGCGATACGTTGATCGACGGAGATTTTCGCCGCTTCCGCTTGAGCGCGTTTTTCGAGCGAATCGAAGTCGCGAACGAGGTTCGAAACGTCGCGGCTCGGGTAATGCCCGACGACGAGGAGGAGCGGCGTTTGCAGGTTGAGGACGCCGTACTCGATCGCCGCCAAATCGTCGGACGCGACGGCGCCGGCTTGGATCGGCGTTAGATAAACGTCGCGTTCGGTCGTTTGCGTGAGGGCGTCCGGCTTGACCGGCATATCGGACGCGTAAAGAATCGTCGCGATCGGGAAACGCTCGGCTGCGGTCGAGAGACGCGGCAGTTCGTTCGCGGCGTCGGACGCGCTCTTCAAATAACGGGCGTTTCCGGCGATCAGTTGACGGAGCGCTTCGTCCGGCGTGATCGCGGCGTTCGCGTATTCGACCCCGACGACCTGGTCTTCGACGACGGTTTCGGCGACGAGCGTTTCGGCGGAGTCCGTTTCGACCGAACCGGGAAGCGCGAGCGCGGGAAGGTCGGCGGTCGGCGTTTGCGCGAACGTCGAGGCGGAAACGAGGGCGGGCGCGACCGTCGCCGCCGCTAAAATAAGATTAACGGCGCCGTTGGGAAATTTTTTCATAACGGGCTCCTATCGATAATAAATTCGAAAAGCGTCGCGATAAACGGCGAGTCCGACGCGACGTTTCCTCTATTGTAACTTTTTTTGCCGGCGGCGCAACGGGAGCGCGCCGTTTTGACGGAAGAAATTTGGACGCATTTGTCGATTTTTTACTCGACGCGCGACAAAAAAGGGGGAATGGTTAAAATGGGAAAACGGCAAACGTTTCGGTCGGCTTGAAGGCGGCCGAACGTCGCGGACGAAAAATCGGACGCGTCGCGTCGGCGAGACTCGGGCCGAAATTTCCTCGTTGCGTTTATTATTACTATAGAGAATGCGTTCGCCGATCGTCGCCCGAGTTTTTTTTCTTAAAATTTGGAAAAAGATTAAAGATAAACGTTCTTTAGTCGGTAAATTAAGAAAATTTCGCCGCTCTTCGCGTCGGACGCCTTGATTAATTCGTCGAATTCTTTAAAATGGAGAAAATAGCGCTTTTATTGAGAAATTTTTTGCGCCCGCGTTTCCGACGTTAAAAAAGCGCGACGTCGAGGGCGAAGTTGGGGAAATCGTCGGCGGCTGGAGTCGACGGGAGGCTTTGGAAGATGGCGAGTCCTTTGATTATTAGCGTTTCCGGGTTGCGCGGCGAAATTGGGGCGACGTTGACGCCGGACGTCGCGGTTCGATACGCGTTGGCGTATTCGAAATCGGTCGCGTCGGACGGGCCGTTTGTGATCGCTCGCGACGGGCGCCGTTCCGGTTCGATCTTCGCCGACGCGATTTGCGCCGCGTTGAACGCCGTCGGACGTTCGACGATCGACGCCGGTATCGCCGCGACCCCGACGGTCGGCGTTCTGATTCGCGAATGCGGCGCGGCGGGCGGAATCCAAATTTCCGCGAGTCATAACCCGAAACAATACAACGGCTTGAAACTTTTCTCCGCCGAGGGGCGCGTTATCCCGAAAGCGGAGGGCGAGAAGGTTTTGGAAACGTATCGGGCGCTCGAAGCCGGGACGGAAAACGCCGCCGATTGGGTCGACGTCGACCGCTTGGGCGAACGAACGACGCTCGAAGACTCGACGAAAGCGCACCTCGACGCCGTCTTGAAAACGGTCGACGCCGACGCGATTCGAGCGAAAAAATTCCGCGTCCTCCTCGACTCGAACAACGCGTCCGGAAGTCTCCTCGGCGAACGCTTGCTTGAAGCGCTCGGTTGCGACGTCGTTATTTGCGGCGAGACTCCGAACGGCGACTTCCTGCATACCCCGGAGCCGACCGTCGACAACCTGAAAAGCGTTTTCGAAAAGATCGTCGAAGCGAAAGCCGCCGTCGGTTTTTGCCAAGACCCGGACGCCGACCGCTTGGCCGTCGTCGACGAAAACGGGCGGTATATCGGCGAGGAATACACCGTCGCGATCTGCGCGAAAAACCGACTCCAAAAGGCGAAAAGGAACGGCGAAACCGGGCCGTTCAACCTCGTTGTCAACTGCGCGACGAGCCGAATGACGATCGACGTCGCGGAAAGTTTCGGCGGCGCCTGCTTCCGCTCCCCGGTTGGCGAGGCGAACGTCGTCGACCTGATGAAAGCGAAAAACGCGATCTTCGGCGGGGAGGGGAACGGCGGCCCGATCGACCCGAGCGTCGGGTTCGTGCGCGACTCTTTTGTCGGAATGGCGCAAATTTTGGAAGCGATGGCCCGCGAAGGGAAGCCGGTCTCCGCGCTCGCCGACGAAATTCCCGGATACTCGATCGTCAAGCGCAAGCTCGACCTGCCCGAAGGCGGATTCGACAAAGTCGTCGAGACGGTCGCGGCGGCCTTCCCGAACGAAGAGAAAAACTTCGAAGACGGTCTGCGAATCGACTGGCCGGACGCTTGGGTTCTCGTTCGTCCGAGCAACACCGAGCCGATTTGTCGCGTTATCGCCGAAGCGCCGACCGCCGATCGCGCGAACGAGCTTTGCGACCGCGTCGAAGCGTTGATGTAATAACGTGAAAAGCCTGCAAACGAGGAACGTTTGAAAAGTTTGATTTTTGTGCGACCGACGCGGCGGAGGCGTCGCGTCGGTCGGTTTTCGTAAACGCTTCGACCCTAAAACGGTCGGACGAAACGGTGGCAAGTTGTTTGAAATGAGCGCTTAACGCGCTTGGGAGCGACGTTTATGAAAATTATGGTGGGGTGCGATCACCGCGGAATCGAGGCTCGAATGAATCTGGCGCAAACGATTCGCGGCTGGGGACACGAGGTCGTCGAAGCGGGGCCGACTCCCGACAATCCGGCGTCGGTCGATTATCCGGACGTCGCGGCGCCGGTGGCGCGCGCCGTTTCGGAAGGAACGATCGATCGCGGCATTTTGATTTGCGGCACTGGAATTGGAATGAGCGTCGTCGCGAACAAATTTTCCGGCGTCCGCGCCGCGCCGATTTTGGACGTTTTCACCGCCGAGCTGAGCCGCCGTCATAACGACTTGAACGTGCTGTGTTTAAGCGCCGATCTTTTGTACGCCGACGCGATGGCCGACGTCGCCGAAGCGTGGCTCCGAACCGAATTTTCAGGCGAAACCCGACACGCTCGCCGCTTGGGACGCGTCGCCGAGATTGAAAACGAGCAAATCGAGCGTTGCAAGACAACCGACGACGTTTGAGTTTGAGTTTGAGAAAAGCGCGACGCCGTTAAGCGACGTCGCGCAACCAACGGAGAGCCGAACGTATGCGATTCGAAGCCGGGCAAATAGAAGAGCGTATGAATCCTAACGAATATCGAGCCCGAGCGATTTTGCGTCCGCAAGCGCGACGCCGGGGAAGACGCGTCGGTCGAGTCGAGCGGCTTTGGCGCAACTGGAATAAGCCTATTTTTACTTCGGGCTCTTGGAAGGCGCTTTTGGTCGTGTTTATTGTCGTCGGGCTATCGGCGTTGTTTCGGGGGCTGCGCGGAGAGCGCGACGAATGACGACGGCGCGGCGATTCCGGAACGTCGCGGGCGAACGACGCCGCGTCGATAAGAAAAAGCGCCGTCGAAATAAAAATTTGTCGAGCGGAGCGGAGGAAACGCGATGCGTAAATCGTCGTTAGAACAAGAGTTGGCGAAAAATATCGTTCGAGCTTTTTTCAAAGGGCGCGGTCGCCAAAACGGCCCGAAAGGTCTCGGCGGCGTCTTTATGCTTCTCGCCGTCGTCGCGCTCTTTGCGTTTTTGCAAGGTCGCGGCGTTCGATTCGACGCCGATTTGCCGACGTCGGCGCCGACCGCGGACGGATTGCGAGCGGTTCCGGACGTCGAAACCGGCGTCGTCGAGCGTTGCGTCGACGGCGACACGTTGGTCGTTCGTTTCGACGACGGGACGACGGAGCGCGTGCGGTTGATCGGCGCGAACACTCCGGAGACGGTGAAGCCGAATTCGCCGGTCGAGCCGTTCGGGCCGGAGGCGTCGGCGTTTACGAAACGTCGCGTCGAAGAGGCGGGCGGCGCGGTTCGCTTGGTCGCCGACGGCGATCGTCGCGACAAATATGGGCGGCGGTTGGCGTTCGTTTATTTGGCCGATTCGGAAGTTTCGCTGAACGAAGAACTTGCGCGTTCCGGTTTTGCTAAGGCGCAAACGCAATACCGCTTTTCAAACGAAATGAAGCGGCGGTTGGAGGCCGCCGAAGACGCCGCGCGGCGAGAAAAGTTGGGGATTCATTCGCTTTAACGTCTTAAAAAACGACGCGAAAGCGTTTAAGAGCGACGATAAAAATCGCGTCGACGCAAAAACTTGGCGTCGGCGCGATTTTTCTTTCTTGCCGTCGTTTGAACTTGGCCGCTCGACGACGAGACGCGCGCCGCCGTTCGAGATTAAACTTTGAAACGACGGCGTTTAAAATATTGCGTCAAGGCGTCGTTCCTGGCGCTTTCTTGAGCCGTTCGGAACGCCAATGATCGACGGCGGCGCGAATCGCTTCGGCGTTGCGCGTCGAAATCGTTCGGAACTCGGCGCCGGGGTAGAGGTAAATCGCCTGATCCGGCATATAAGCGTTCGCTTCGTCCCAAACGCCGTTGCAATATTCGTACCGCCCGAGAAGCGCGTAAAACATCCAACCGTCGAGGTTGTATTCGAGCGACGCTCCGACCGGCCCGAACATATCGCCCGGCGAACCCGGCGCTTTTTCGCCGAAACACGGCGTCGTGTAACAAAGCCGAATCGGACGTTCGCGATCTTTACCTTCGAGAACGGCGAGGTAGTCGGCGTTGTTCCAACCTTTTGTCCAGTAATGATTTGCGAACGGACAGTAGCAGTCGATATACGGCGCCATCTTGAGAACGCTTTCCGGCGACGCGCCTTCGATTTCGCCCGGATTGCACCAAATCCGAATCGGCGCCGTCGCGGGATTTTGCTTTTTGTTTTCGACGAACTGTTTCGCCAATTCGACCCAAGCGTCCGCGGCGCCGTTGCCGGGCTCGTCCATAAAGCTCCAAGCCCAGTTTTCGCAAGGGATATTGAAATCGGCGAAATACTTCGCGACTCCGGCGATATGTTGCGGCGAGACGTCGCCGTCGTTGAGGTGTAAGAAGAGACGAACGCCGTATTTTTCCGCTTCTTTTTGCGAAACGAGCGCGCCGTTAATCGTGTTGAGACCGAGCTTTGCAAACGTTTCCCAACAAGAGACGGTTTCGTAGGGCGCCGACCAACCGCCGACGTAAGGTCGAGGCGCCGCGCTTAAGTCGCCTTTGCGTAAGACGTTTAAAGTAAAGGTTTTAGCGTCGTTTATTTGGAACGCGATTTTTTCGTCGCCGCTTTCCTTATCGCCGTCGAGCGTCAGCCAAATTCCGGCGGTTTGTCGCGGCGGGATCGTAAGCGCCGATCGTTCCAAGAGTTGCGACGGTTGCCAACCGAACTCCGGAGAGAACGAAAACGCCGGAACGCGCCAAGAGAGAAGGCCCGCCGGGTCGTTCGCGATTTTGGGGCAAACCGTTATCGGAGCGTCGGTTGCGTTGCGCGCCAAGAGCAAAATCGTTTTGACCGATTCGAAGGGAAGTTCGACGTCGAACGGCGCGAGGTTTTCGTTCGGTTTGGGGGAAGAGAGGCGCGAGAAGCCGGCGAACGGGTCGTCGACGCGCCAAACCGTTAATTTTTCGTCGGTTGGGAAGGGCGCGACCAACTCCGGCGCGCCGCGTTCCGGAGGCGTCCAGTCGAGTTTATCGGTCGCGACGACGCAGTCGAAGCGTCGATAAGTCAAGCCGGGCCCGCCGTTTACGGTTAGCGTTAAGCGGTATTCTCCGGCGGGAAGCGCGAGCGTTTGCGACAGCCAACGGAAACCGGGCGACTTTTTATTTTCTTCTTCGTCGGCGCAAAGCTCGAATTCGCAAGACTTCGAAGCGTCGGCGACCGATTCGACCTTCAGATAAAATTTCGACAAATAACCCGGGAGTTCCAAATAACGCGCCCAAAAACGATAAGTCCCGTCTTTCGGGACGGTTGCGACGCAAGAAGCCGACGCCGCGCCGTCGCCGTAACTCGCGGTCAAAATTTTGCCGCCGGACGCGTCGGCGTTTCCGTCGACCCACCAACCGTTTTCGAGCGCAAACTCTTCCGCTTCAAGGAGTTGTAGAAACGCGTTTTTCGGAAAGTCGGCGATGAAACGCTCGATTCGCGCCTTTTCGTCGCGAAGTTGACGCGGCGTCCCAATCAAATTCGACGTCGGGTCGAACGCGACGAGCGACGCGAGCCGGCGACCTTCGATTCCCGCGACGCGGTATTCGGCCAAGTCGGCGAAAAACGCGTCGCGCCAGACGCTCCAAAGCCTTGCTAATTCGGCGTTTGTCGGTTCGGAGGTCGGACGGCGACGCCAAATTCCGGCGACTTTTTTCGCTTCGTCGCTCAAACGCGACGTTCCGACGAAGACGCCGTCGAGGTCGCGGGCCGGTTTGGCGTCTTTCGGAAAAGTCGGCTCGGCCAACGGCTCTTCGGTCAAGACGACCGCGGCGACGCGTCGCGGCGCGAACGGCCCGTCGCAAATCGTTCCGGTCAAAGTGATTACGCGTTCGCCTTTTTCGAGCCAAACGGTCGGCGCGGACTCCCAAATCCAGCCGGTCGGCTCGTCGCGGCGCGTCGGGAGCGGGTCGTTGCGGCGGCCCATTTCGGCGGCGTCGAATCGCCAAGAGAAAACGTCGCCGACGACCGTTTGATACATATTGTCAAATTCGAAAACGCGCGGGTCTTCGAGGCGCAGAACGAAAGTGGAAGTCGTTCCTTGCGAATGATGGTAGCGCGTCCAAATTCGGTAATAGCCGGACTTAGGAACGGAAATTTTGGCGCGCGCGAACCCGCCGCCGTGTCCGGACGGATACGACAAGACGTCCTCGCCGTCGATTTGTTCGGGGCCCCATTGGTTTCCTTTGTAGTCGAGGAAAGCGGCGGGCGCAACCCAAATTGTCGTCGGGGTTAACGGCGCGTTTGTCGGACGGTTTAGCGCGTTCGTCGGTTGTTCGGCGAGAAGCGCCTTGCGAAACTCCGGATTTTGGCGCGCAAATTCGCAAAAATGGCGAAAACTCGTCGCGGTTCCGCCGAGCCGATCCCAATTCAGCTCGTTCGGTTCGTCGTCGAAGGCGAAAAGCGCGGGCGGCGTCGGGGCGAGCGCGGCGGGAAGCGTCGCTAAAAGAAAGAAAAACGCTAAAAGTCGTCGCATTGTTTACTCCTTGTTTAAAAAGGGATTGCGCTATGCTGAACGGAGGAAAACGACAGACGGCGACGACGAACGGGACGGCGACGCTCGAAGCCGACGGAGGAACGTCGACGCTTTTATTGTAACGCGTCGGCGGGGCGATTGCAACGTTTCGCGTCCAAAACGGTCGAGATTTTTTCAAAATTTTCGCCGCGAACGGTCGAGCGAGCGAAAAGAAGGGCGCGCCGTCGAGAACGACGGGGGAGAAGCAAGAAAGAAAAAAGTCTCGCGAAAGGAATTTATCGCGAGACTTTTCGATAAAACGTCGGGGTTAACCGATGCGAACGCGGCGCTTAGATTTCGTCGAAACGGCGGCGCGTTCGCGGGTTAAGCGACTAATCGGCGATTAGTACATGCCGCCCATATCCGGAGCGGCGGCGCCGGCTTTGTCGTCTTTCGGCATATCGGCGACGAGCGCGTCGCTGGTCAGCATCAAGGAGGCGACGCTCGCGGCGTTTTGCAGCGCGGAACGGGTAACCTTCGCCGGGTCGATGACGCCCGCGGCGACGAGGTCTTCGTACGTGTCGGTCAACGCGTTGTAACCGAAGTTGCCGGAACCTTCGCGGACTTTTTCGGCGACGACGCCGCCGTCTTTGCCGGCGTTGCCCGCGATTTGGGTGATCGGAGCGGCGCAGGCGCGGAGGACGATGTTGTAACCGACGCTTTCGTCTTCGCCGAGTTCGGCTTTGACGACGTTCGACGCGGCGCGGAGAAGCGCGACGCCGCCGCCCGGGAGAACGCCTTCTTCGACCGCGGCGCGGGTCGCGTGCAGAGCGTCTTCAACGCGGGCTTTCTTTTCTTTCATTTCGGCTTCGGTCGCCGCGCCGACGTTGATCTTCGCGACGCCGCCCGCGAGTTTCGCGAGGCGTTCTTCCATCTTTTCTTTGTCGTAATCGCTCGTCGAAACTTCGATTTCGCGACGGAGTTGAGCGATGCGGGCCTTGATTTCGTCCGGGTTGCCGCCGCCTTCGACGATCGTCGTCGAGTCTTTCGTCACGACGACGCTCTTGGCCGTCCCGAGATCGGCGAGGGTGAGCGATTCCGGATTGCGACCGAGGCTGTCGAAGAGGACTTCGCCGCCGGTCAAAATGCCGAGGTCTTCGAGCATCGCCTTGCGACGGTCGCCGTAACCCGGCGCTTTGATCGCGCAAATCTTCATGCCGCCGCGCAGACGGTTGATGACGAGCGTCGCCAACGCTTCGCCGTCGACGTCTTCCGCGACGATGAGGAGCGGACGACCGCTGTTGACGACCGCTTCGAGAACCGGAATGAAGTCCTTAATGTTCGAAATTTTCTTTTCGAAGAGAAGGACGTAAGCGTTTTCGAGAACGCATTCCATTTTTTGCGGGTCGGTAACGAAGTACGGCGAGAGGTAGCCGCGGTCGAATTGCATCCCTTCGCACCACTCGACTTCCGTCTTGAGCGATTTGCCTTCGTCGACGGTGATGACGCCGTCTTTGCCGACTTTTTCCATCGCGTCGGCGAGGAGGCCGCCGATTTCCGCGTCGTTGTTCGCCGAAATGGCGCCGACTTGCGCGATGCTCGTTTTGCTGTCTTTGACGGAGATCGCCATCTTCTTCAGTTCGGCGACGACGTCTTCGACCGCTTTTTCCATCCCGGTCTTCATATGGAGCGGGTTGACGCCGGCGACGACCGCTTTCATCCCTTCGTTGAAGATCGCTTCGGCGAGAATCGTCGCGGTGGTGGTGCCGTCGCCGACGACGTCGCTCGTTTTCGACGCGACTTCGCGAACCATACGGGCGCCCATATTTTCGTAAACGTCTTCGAGGTCGACTTCTTTAGCGACCGTAACGCCGTCCTTCGTAACGAGCGGCGAACCGAAGCTCTTTTGGATAACGACGTTGCGACCGCGCGGGCCGAGCGTAACTTTGACGGCGCGAGCCAGTTTCGAAACGCCGCGACGGAGAGCTTCGCGAGCCTCTTGATTGAAAGCGATCATTTTCGCCATTGCTGTAACTCCTTTTATATCGATTTTTATGTTTTGCTAAATAAAAGCCGGTCAACGAAAAAACGTTCGCCGCTCGACGCGAAAAACGTCGGGACAAGCGTTGAAACCGTTAACGTCGGCGAAAGTCGAGCGGCAAAACGCCCGGGGATCAGGAAATGATCGCCAAAATGTCGCTTTCGCGCATCAGGAGGAATTCGTCTTCGCCGAATTTGAAATCTTCGCCGGCGTAAGACAGGAAGAGGACGCGGTCGCCTTCCTTGACGGTGAATTGGCTGCGTTCGCCGTTTTCAAGAACGCGACCGTCGCCGATGCTGACGACGACGCCGCGCGCCGGTTTATCTTTCGCGGTTTCCGGAAGGTAGAGGCCGCCGGCGGTTTGCGCTTCGGCTTCGTCGCGACGAACGACGACGCGATCGCCGAGAGGTTGCAATTTCATACCGCAGCATTTTTCCGTCGCGGCTTCGCCGCACTTTTTCTTGGCCATTTGGAACTCCTTAGGGGGTGTTTGCAACGTCGCGCCCTTGTCGGTCGACAAAAACGGAACGCGACGCGGAACCGAGCGATCGGCGCCGCAAAGTTCGGGCGTTCGTCGAATTTTCGCGAAAATGAAGCGGAAAAACCGCCGAGCGTCGCCGCGGAAAGGGCGGACGAGCGGAAAAGTCGACGTAAACGTTATAGGTTAAAAACGTTCGACGGCGGAGCGTCGCGCCGTTTTTTCAGCGCGAACGGTCGGCGAGCGTCGTCAACGTTTCGCCGCGCCGTCGGTTGTTTTATATTACGCAATCGCGGCGCCAAAAGTCGTTTTCTTTTCGAATGTACGCAAGAAAATCGACGAAAAGCGCTCTTTTTCTTGAAATTTTTTCAAATTTGAGGCAATTTGGGGCGTTCGGCGATTTTTTTTGACGCAAAATAAATGTCGGCGGCGCAAACCGCGACGAAGCGGGCGGAGTTCGCGCGTCATTTTGGCAGGCGGCGGCGACGAAAGAGCGCGTTTTTGACTAATTTGACGAAAAAACGGTCGAACCTTAATAGCGGTCGCGCAAAATTGGCAGATTGGGATAAATAAGAGGACTGGCGACAATGAGGGAACGGCGGAGGACGGAAAAAATCGAGCGAAAAAGAACGACGCTCGACGCGGAAAACGGCGTCGCGAAACGAAGTTCGCCCTTATATTCTTCAAGGATAAATAAAGAACGCGGAGCAAGAAAGCGAAGCGCGACGTTTGAAACGGCTTCCAACCGAGTTGCAAACGTCGCGCCAAGATTAAGGTCGAGAAACTCGCGTCGATTAGAAGAGGGCTTCGCCGCCGCCCGCGTTCGCGCCGCCTTGACCGTGAACGCCGCCGGCTCCGGCGCGCGAGAAGGTTGCTTGATAAGCGTGCAGGTTGCAGGTTTCCGAAACGAAGCGAACGCTTCCGTCGGCGAGGGTCGCGTTCATGCCGCCGACGTGGAAGGAGCGCGGCGCGCGGGTGTCTTCATGGTAGGTGAGGCAGTTGAGCGGAATGTCCATCACATTGCAGTGCGTGAAGATACCGTAACCGTCCGACCAGTGGCCGACCGAAATGAACGGGTTGGCCGAGTCGCTGACTTTCGTCGCGTTCGGGAGGGTAACGCTCGACAGTTCCATCGCGAGGAAGGTGTGCGAGGTGCCGTCGGTGATCGATTGCATGCCGACGCCGCTGTTAGCCCAAAAGAGTCCGATGAAGGGGCCGCGTTGCGAATTACGATCCGCCGCGACCGGCGCGTAACCGTCGGTCGAGGTGCGTTCCGGAAGTTCGGCGCCGCCGTTGACGCAGTAGTCTTTTTGCGTGCCTTTGGCGGCGGTTTGCGGGCAAGACGGACAGGACAGCGCGGCCGGAGCGTGCGTCCCGGCTTCTTTGTTAGCGACGTCGCCGCATTCGGTTCCCGAGGAGCGCCCGTAAGCGTTGGCGTGAACGCAGTAGTTCGTGTAAGCGCGCTTCGTGAAGTCGATTTGTTCGTAGAGCGCGTTTTGTTCCATAAACGGCAGGACGAACGCGGCCCAACCCATCATCCCGTGGTAGACGCCGCCCGCTTCGCAGCCCATGCCGGCGCCGCGGAGGTCGGTTCCGTTGGCGCCGTTAAAGAAGGTGTTTCCCGGCGGGAAACG
>JAFSFF010000326.1 GCA_017435375.1 Thermoguttaceae bacterium | reverse complement strand
GGCGAATTGACCGAGTTTGTCGTCGGCGCTCAGCTGCGAGTTGAAGAGATAAACGACGCCGCCGTCGCTCATATCGAGGAAGTGTCCTTTATGCTCGACGATTTTCGAAATCGGACCGCCGTAAATCGCTTCTAGGTCGAGCCCGACCATTTTGTAGGCGGCGATCATCGACGCGGCGGTTGCTTCTTCTTGACCGACGTTGCCGGAGAAATCTTGTTCGGAAATGAGCCCCCACATATGCAGCGTTTGCGTTTCCGGGTCGTAAATGGGCGCGGTCATACTCGTCGACAACGCGATCGTTCCGCCGTCGAGCGTAATCGTCTTATCGTAAGTTTGGGTTGGATCGTTGTAAGCGTAGAAGTCCGCGAGATAAAGAAAGTTGTCGTAGTCCGCGACGCCAATATCAATATTAGGCATCGTAAGCATCTGCGCGGACGCGGGTTCGGCGGTCGCGAAGATTAGCGCGAGCGCGCCGACGGCGAGAGCCTTCGACGGCGAAAAAAGAACGCGGCGGAGGCGTTCGACAACGACGGAACGACAGACGGCGGTCGGCATAACGACGAATCCTTTCAACGGGGCTAATCAATGGCAAAACAACGCCAAAAAGCGCGGAAAACGCAAAAAAAAGCAAAACGAAGAAAGAAAAACGTCGCTGAATTCGAACGCTCGTCGACGTTAAGGCAAGAAACGACGTTCCTTCGTCGTTGCGTCGCGCCAAACTCCGTTTTGGCTCTGTCGGTCGAAAAAACGAACGAGGGAAACGTTTTCCGACGTAAAGTTCCTATCGGTTTTTCCGCGCGAAAATCTTTGCTTCTTTTAGGAAATTAGGCGAGATAATTTTGAAACGTCGAATCGATTTTGCCGTAAGAAAACGTAAAATCGGCTCCACCGGTAAAAACGCGACGGTTTTTTCGCCGCTTAAACGGAGAATACGGCGCGACCCTTGACGCGCTCGCGCGTCCCCGTTACAATAAAGTTTATTCGTAAAGGCTTGAAAAAGCGTCTGAAATCGTTAATTTTCGAGGTTCGCGCGATAAATTTTCCTAAAAAAAAAGGAGAGCGAGAATGGGCGACGTCGCCGCTTGGTTGCGTTGGTTGTGCGTTTGGGGACTTGCTTTGACGTTCGCCGTCGCGTCGGAGGACTCGGCGTCGGCGCAGGGGAAAAAATACGCGGTCGTGATCGGCGTTTCGTATTGCGAAGACACGTCGGCGGCGGCGTTGCCTTTTGTCGAAAACGACGTCGCGATCCTCGCCAAAACCTTGGCGGAACGAGGGTTCGACGTCTATCCGTTCTGCGAGGCCTCCGTTAAGTTCGACCTCGACCCGAAATACGAGAAGAAAATCAAACCGTCGCAGCTTCCGACGAAAGCGAATATCGAGCGCGCTTTTACGGACTGGGACGCCGGGCCGTTGAAAAAAGTCTTCGATACGAAAAACGCGACGCTTCTCGTCGTTTTTAGCGGACACGGCGTGATTACGTCGGACGTTAACGAGAAAACTTGGCTTTTTTTGCGCGACTCTAAGTATAAGTCTAAAAACGGCGCCATTAATACGCGTTCGATGCTTGGAGCGCAAGCGTTGCGCGAAATGATGAGCGCGGCGAAATGCGAGCGCCGCCTCCTTTTACTCGACTCTTGCCACGCCGCCGGAACGCGGAGCGCCGCGTCGAACGGCAAGGAAGTCGCGTATTACGACCTCTTCGCGCAGTCTTTTCGCGAAGGCGGCGTCGACGGCGTAACGACGTTTGCGAGTTGTTCGTTTCGAAGCGTTAGCGGCGTCGTCGCGCCGCACGCGACCCATTTTAGCAAATCGCAAAAGAAGTTCTACGTTTCCGCCTTTACTTACTGGGTTAACGAAGCGTTGAAAGGGCGCGCGGACGGTTGCGTCGACGGAAAACCGGACGGCGTCGTCGGTTCCGACGAGCTTTTCGCCTACGTCGAGCGGAATTTTCGCTGGATACGTTCCGCGGGACGGTATTCGCAAACGCCGGCGATCGTCGCCGCAAAGGACGCAAAGCCGTTCGATTTGTGCGCCGTTTTGTCGCGCGGGTACGGGGAAACGATCGACGACCTCGCCGAACAAATTGTCGCGAAAGCCTTTATCTTGGGGAAAAAAGAGATTTACATCGAGGATTTTGCCGAAACGTTCGCGTCGGCGGAGCTGCGGGAAAATCAAAACGAGGTCGACGCGTTGCACTCGTTCGCCGTGAGTACGGTCGAGCAGCTGCGAGAGAGCGTCGACAAGAAGTGGAAAGCGTTGAATAGTGGAGCGATAATACGTCGCGACGGTCTCGCCGCCGACCGCCGTCTCGTCGTGAAGGGCGTCGTCGAAGCGATGAGCGCGAAGAAAGAAATCGCGTACGCCATATCTTGTAAAATGAGAAGCGCGAACCCGTCGACGGCGCAAAACCTTGAGAACGCGAACGCGAGCGCGAAAATCGCCGCGAAGGACGCGCCCGAAGGTGCGTTGAAGGGGTTCGACGACGGAACGAGCGCGACCGCCGTTCCGATGAACGTTCGCGTCGAAGCTCGAGGAGCGAACGAGAGCGCTTGGCGAGAGCGTCCGATTCGCGAAATCGACGGCGTTCAATGGCTCGAGCTGAATCCCGGCGAGACGTACCGCGTCGTTTTCGAACCGAACGCCGACGCGCGGTTCGACGAGGAGTTCGCGGCGACGCGGCTCTTGATCGACGGGCGCAACTCGTTGGCGCAGTACGAACCGCGCGTAACGCCGCCGAACGATTTCGGGTGGCAACTCGAAGAGGCTTCGCAAGACGAGGAGGCTTCGCAAGAAAACGTCGTCGCCTTCGACGAGACGGAGCGAGAGGAAACGGAGCCGGACAAACCGCAAATTGTCGTCGCGCCCGTCGTGCCGCTCGACCGCGCGAATTTCTGGCTGTTGAATCCGCGAAAAAAATACGTTATCGACGGTTTTTGCGATCAGTTTTCGCAAACGAGCGACGCTTTTCGCGTCGTTAAGGCCGACGACGAAACGGTCGCCGACGCGCCCGCCGAGGACGAACGCGGTTTGATCGTCGTCGCGTTCTACAAAGCGGCGCGTTCGCGCGGCTCGTTAAGCGACGTAATGACGGTTCCCGGCCCGAAACGGCGATATTCGACGATCGTCGTCAAGGGCTTCGAACCGAGCGCGCCTTTGGGAATTTTGCGATTGCGATACGCGTCGGCGGAGTATCTTGATCGGCTCGAAGCGGAGTCGGCGCCGTTGGTCGGCGGTTCGGACGAGTAAAAAACGACGAGGAAACGTCGGCGTTTTAAGGAACGAGAGGAAATAACGATGAAACGTTGGATAAGAAAGGGCGCGGCGTTGGGAGCGTTCGTCGCGTTGGCGTTGAGCGCGGGACTCGGCGCGTCGCGAGCCGACGAAGAAGCCGGCGAGAACGAGCCTATCGTCGCCTCCAATCGTTGGGCGATCGTCTTCGACGCGTCGCGTCCCGCCGCGTCGAGCGAGGCGCAAGCTCGAATCGACGAAGCGCGCGAGAAATTTCGCGCCGATTTGGAAGCGAGCGGAATTTTGCCCGATCATATTTTCGTTTATTCGACGACGGCGGACGACGAGGCGCGGCGCCCGACGCGAGAAGCGATTTTGAGCGCGTTGGAGACGTTGCGCGCCGTCGACGACGTTTGCGAACTTTATCCGGAGCGTCCCGGCGAAGACAAACCGTTTTGGCGCGGAGACGACAACGACGACGGAAACGCGCCTTGCGAAACGCAAATTTACTTGACGGCGCCCGGCGTCGCCGCGACCGACGGCGGAAGCGATTGGTTCGCGCCTTGCGACGCGCCGCTCGAAAACGTCGACGAGGCGACGCGGGCCGCGACTTGGTTGCGCGTCGGCGAAATCGAAGACGCGTTGGCTCGACCGGACGACGAGCTGGCGACGCCGATTCAACGAACGTTTTTAGCGGTCAATTTTTTGACGGTCGAAGCGGCGACGCGCGGCGTCGGCGCGAAGGAGAATCCGGCGAACGAAGTCGACTTGGAACGCTCGGTCGCTCGGAGCGTCGGCGACGGAAACGCCGCGTCGACCGTTCGTTACCGACATGCGCGCGTGTCGACGAAAAACGAGCGTTGGGACGCGCGGACGGTCGACTCTTTTTACCGAACGATGAGCGAAGGTTTGAACGGATGCGCCGATTTGGCGGGCGACCGAAACGGTTGGGTCGAGGTCGGCGAGTTGGTCGAGTATCTTCGCTCGAACGGTCGCGACGGCGCGGTCGCGATCGCGCTCAACGGAAACGCGACCTATTCGCTCTGTCCGTCGCGTCGCGAGTGGAGCGTCCCGCCGGAGCTGTATTATAACGTCGAGCGAACGTTTACTCGACCGGAGTTTCAAAAATTGCGCGCGTACGCGAAGAATCGAATTCGAGAAATTGAAGCCGCGAAAGGAGCGACGAAATGAACCGAACGCCGAGAAAAAAGGAAAGACGACGTTGGAAAAACGGCGCGCTCGGCGCGACGGCGCTCGCGCTCGCGTTGGGGGGAACGGTCGTTGGGGCGCAGCAGTTTCCGGGATATTATTCCGGCGCCGTTCGACCGCAGCTGGAGACCCAACGTCAAGCGAGCGAAGCGGCGCGGCGCGCGACGGCGGAAAACGTCGCGACTTCCAACGGCTCGAACGAAAAAAACGGAGAAGCGGAAACGTTGACGTTGGAAGCGGCGATCGTCGCGGTCGAACGGTACGAGAGCGGAGAATTCGCGCCGTTGGAAGGTTGCGTTAACGACGCTCGGGCGTTAAAAGGTTGGCTCGACGCTAATTTTGACGAAGCGTATCGGCAAACGGACGACTATCGACGCAAAGTCGCGACGCTTACCGAAGACGCGGAAGACGAAGGCGCGACGCCGACTCGCGAGAATATCTTGAACGTTTTGCGTCGAAAAGCCGAATTGCCGTGCGACCGGCTCTTCGTTTCCTTCGCGGGACACGGCGTCGGCGTCGGCGGCAAGAGCTATTTTTGCGCGTCCGACGCTTTCAATCCCTTGACGCCCGACGCGATGGAGGCCGCCGAGGAAGCGGGGGACGACGAAAACGCTCGAGGCGACGTGCTGAAAGCGGAGAACGCGAGCGCGCGAAACTTGATCGCCGTTTCGGAAATACTCGAAATTTTGAAAGGCGCGAAAGCGAAAGAGGTGATTTTGCTTTTGGACGCTTGCCGCGACGGCGATTCCGCGAATTCTTTTATGCGCGAGTTCGCGGACTTGCTCAAAAACGCCGACGGAAACTTCAAAAAGCGCGACGGCGGCGCCTTTTACATCTTAACGAGTTGTTCGTTGGGCGAACGGGCGAAAGAGGTGGTCAAAAACCGCGAATGGCGCGGCGCGTTCGGGTATTATTTTGTCGAAGGGCTCGCCGGGCCGGCCGATTACGTCGGCTGTTGCGACGGCGCCGTTACGTTGGTGGAGGCGTACAATTACGCTTATTCCAAGACGGCGGAAGAGGCGCGGAGCGAAGGAACCGGCGCGACGCAGACGCCGGAGCTCTTTATGGCGAACGTCGGACTGACGCGGGCGCCGACGTTGGCGCGCGTTAAGCTCGACGATTGGGCGGAGACCGACGTCGACGCTTTGCGGGATCAAGCGTATTTGTTGCGCGTCGGTCGCGTCTTGGCGGACGTCAAGTGGGCGCGCGGCGTCAACGAAGTCGGTCTTCGAACGTTGGACTGCGTTTTGGAAGGGGCGCCGAACAACGGACTC
>JAFSFF010000325.1 GCA_017435375.1 Thermoguttaceae bacterium | reverse complement strand
TATATATTATTTCTTGTTCTTTTTTCTTTTCTTTCTTTTTTCCTCTCCTTTCTCCGTTCCCTTCCGTCGGCTCTCCCCAGAATTCTTTTTCGTCGAGCGTGTGCGAGCCCCCCCAAAAATGATCGACGTCATCTACGTCATCTCTTCGACGCTTAGAGCATCGGCGAGTACTGTCGTTTTCCAACCGAGTTTGACGTATTTTAGGAGTATTGGCGAGCGCTTTTAAAACGCTCCTGCTTTCCTCGCCGACTTCGGATAGAATGTTTGCGTAACAAACGTTCCTTGTCGGAGGGCGGGACAAATGGACAAGAATAATGAACAGCAATCTATATTGGAAGTTTTATGGCAAGCGCGGGGGCGTTGGCTCGGGCCGGTCTTGCGTCCCGCGTTCGCCGGCTGGCTTCTTGGATTGGGAGCGTCGATCAACTTGGCGATCGGGAGCGAGATCGGCGCGCTGGCGTCGACGATCGGCCTGCTCGTCGTTTGGAGCGAATCGCTTCCCCTCGCCGCCGCGAACGCGACGACTCCTTGGCGACGGTTGATCGGGGCAAGTCTGGGGAACGCGTCGGGCGCTTGGCTTGCGGCGCTCCTTTTCGCGGCGAGCGGATTCGTTACGCCCGAGTTTCAACTCGATTCGTGCCGCGAATACTTGACGAGTCAAACGGCGTTTGAGACGGCGGCAAAAGCGTTCTACTGCGGCGCTCTACTGAGTTTCTTGCGGGCGGCGACTTCGCCCGGCGCGATTTTTGCGCGAGTCGTCGCCGTCGGTTGGATTTTAAATTTCTGCGGACTTAATTACTTCGTTACCGACGTTTTCTATTGGAGCGTCGGAGGGGGTTCGTTGGGGGAAGCGTTTCGAGGAATCTCCTTAGCTTTTCTGGGAAACGTCTTGGGCGCGTCCGTCGCGACGAAGATTTTGAAACGGTAAAAGTTTAAGCGAATCGCTTTTCGCGGAGTAGAATAGTCGCAACGTTAAAAACAACCGTTTAACGCTTATTTTAAAACCAAGATTCAAATGCCGAACGACGCCGTCTCCACGGAAAAGAACCGAAGCCCGGTCGGTCGTCCAATTTTTAGGGCGGCCGTCGAGATTGTTTTCGTTTGCCTAATTTCAACCGTCCGATTGTTCCCCGTTGTTTTTTCTTTTCTAACGTTAATCTATTTTCGTTTGGATAAGGATTTTGCAACGTTGGCCGAAACAAGTTTAATTCTGTTAAGCGCCGCCAACGCGACTTCGTTTGTCGCGAGCGTCTGCGGTTGGATTTATTACCGGCGCAAGACGAAACGTCTAGAAACGCTCTCGAATTGCATTTCGGATTCGCGGAACGAAAAAGCAAAACAAGAACGCGTCGAGTCGGTTAGCCGCCGGAAAGATCGATGGAATCCTTAACCCCCCCCTTCCCCTCCGTTCGCCAGTCGCCCGAATACGACGCTTGCGTCGAACTGATTCGTCGTCCCGAGGCGTTGATTTTGAATTACTCCGGCGGCAAAGATTCGATTTATCTCGTCGATCTCTTTGTCGAAGCGATTCAAAACGGAACGTCCGTCAACAAAAGAATGATCCTCGTTACGAGCGACGCCGTCGAAGAAGAATGGTTTCAACCGAAAGAAACAACGCGAAACTTTATTTTGCGTCGACACGCGCAAATTGAAGAAGCAACGAACGGTCTCGTCCGTTGCCATTATGTGCGAACGCCCGTCGAGCGACGATTCTTCGCCAAGTTTCTCGGCGACGGAGAGCCGTACCCCTTTATCAAAACGCGTTGGTGTACGAAGTATATGAAAATCCTTCCGATACAAGCGCTTGTAACGAAAGTCGTCGGACGCAAGACGCCGCGAATCACCGTGACAGGCCGACGCAAAGCGGAGTCGGAAGCGCGAGCGAAAACGTTGAAACGCGTCAATCCCAGCAACTTGCTCGTTTATCCCGACCGCGATTTGAAAACGTCGTTACGTTCCGACCCGTTGCAAGACGTCGCCAACGAAACCGTCGTTCAACACGCGCTAAAATACGGCGACGACTCGCCGCTGAATCGAACCGGACGCGGGTGTTGGTTTTGCCCGTTCATTGGGAAATTTAAGCGTTACAACCCGCGGTTTCCTCAATTTGAACGATTGTTGGAAGCGTTCGCAAACACCCGGCGCGTCGAATGTTGCGTCGCGGACACGCCCGAGCGTCGGGCCAAACTCGATCAAGGAATGATCGCGGGAAAACTTAAACCGGAATTGCGTCGCGAATTGCTGCGCGAAGTTTTAAAGGTTCAGGAAGATGTCGGCTTCGAATTGATTGAAGCCGAAGAGTTGGCTTACATCGAACGGCGTCTCGGACTTTAACTCTGGCTCCGGAGACCGGAGCCGGTTTTCGGCGAGACTTGCTATCGAAGCCAAAAGGAGTATTGGAAAACGCTCTTAAACTTCGACTCGATTTCACAAAGCGACGAGATAGAATGAAGGCGTTTCAAACAACTCGAACAAACGCGACAAGAGGGCGACGAGATGACCAAGAAAGTTTTAGAGACCCAAAAACAAACGTTGGGCGTGAGCGCCGGCAGTTACGCTTTAATGGTTTTTATTTCCGTTTCCAACAAAAACGTCGACGGCGAAGACGTCGTTATTAACGATTCGCATTTGCAATTGGCGATGGGAAGTCTTGGCGCGACGCTTAGTCAACACGGATACGTTCCCGAGACGAGCGCGTATCTTTTGCGTTTTCCGCCGGTCGAACTGAAAGAAGGCGAGTCGTTGCGCGTCGTCAATTTGGCGACGTTAGAACAAACCGGCCCCGACGCCGTCGAGAGCGAGGAACCCGACGGCGCGCCGCTCGAAGACGAGGCCGCTTAACGTCGGCGTTCCGGGGCCGGGAGAGCTTACGCTATACGGGCCGGAGGGGGTCGCGGAGAAGTTTCAGCCAATTTCCTTCGAGCGCGGCCAAGGGAAAGGCGTCTCGCCAAGCCTCTCGCGTTCGACGCGACGCTCAAATAGGCGAGATTTTGCTAAGGGGATTCGCTTCGATAGTTTAACGGTAAAACGCCGGTTTCGTAAACCGGCGATCCGGGTTCGATTCCCGGTCGAAGCCTAATCGATCGATATAATATACGCTCCAAGCCTACGGTCGTCGACCGCGCTCAAACGGGGCGTTTTTTATTTTAAGGCATGCGATGGACGACAAAATTGTTTTTTGGTTTTGGGACTCTCGAATCGTTTGCGAAGACGGCGCAATATTAAACGGTTGCGGAACTCGTAGGGTTTCGCCGGATTACGCCGTCGAAGACGTTTTCCGAGATATTGGATTAAGCCTTTCCGTCAATTTGCAAGCGACGGGAAAAACGCCTTGGGAAATAACGCTTCAAATAAGAAAAGCGCCGCCGAACAAACCGCCTCAAACCTTTATCTAAATTCCGCGTTTAGGGTATAATGTCTCGTATAAAAAAGGAGACGTTATGGCCGTTATCTATTTTACCAACAACGCCGACGCCGGAACCGGCTCGCTTCGCGCGACGATTGCGTCCGCCCAACCCGGCGACGTTATCCGTCCCGACGAAAGCGTTTTCGAACGCGGCGCGACGATCGAAATCGCGCTTGCGTCGCAACTCAACGTCAATAAGGATTTAACGCTCGACGCCTCTCCATTCCGAGTCAGCCTAAACGGCGGCGGCGCGGTTCGGTGTTTGTATATCTCGGAGGGCGCGACGGTTCGCGTCGCCGGGTTTGATTTTGTGAGCGGCTCGACGACGTCGTCGGGCGGTGGAATCTATGTCGCCGACGAGACCGAGGCGACGTTCGAACGTTGCGCTATTCTCGGCTGTCTCGGAAAATACGGAGGCGGCGCATACGCGGCTGGAACGGCGAAATTTTACGATTGCCTAATCGCCGGTTGCAAGGCGACGATCGGCGGGGGGCTTAGCTCGGTCGGAGCGACGACGGTAAACGGTTCGACCGTCGCGGGTTGCGTCGCTTCGGAGGGCGCGGCTTGCGTTCGTGTTTCCAGCGGCTCGTTTACGGCGACAAACTCGATTTTTGTCGGCGTCATCGCCGCGTCGGTTTCGCCGGTTTATTCCAGTTGCGTCGTCGGCGTCGCGTCGTCGGAGATTGGTTTCGTCGCGCCGCCGCCGGACGATTTGGCGCCCGAAACTTGGACGCCCAACGCTTGGCGCGACTGGGACTTGCACTTACTTGACGACGCGTCGCCGAACCCGTCGCCTTACCGCGATTCCGGCGACGTCGGCGAAATGTCGCAATACGACCTTCAAGGCAATTTCCGAGGCCGCGAAACGAACGGTGCAACTTCTTGCAGTCCCGGCGCTTACGAGACGTTGCAAGCCGATCTGTTTTGGATCGGCATCGAAATCGACCCGACCGCGCCGAGCGACTTGAAAGTCGCGAATTACGACGCGGAGGCCAAAACTTTAATATTATCTTGGACGCCAAACCTTGCGGACACAACCGGCTACGACGTACAGTATTCGACGTCCGGGACGGGATGGGCGAATCTTACCGGCGCGGCCGCCGACGCGACAAGCCGTTTATGCGGGGGACTAAGCGCCGCAAGAACGTACATTTATCGTATTCGCGCCTATAACGCGGTCGGCGCGACCGCATGGTCGACGATCACTTTTACGCCGAGCGCGCTCGACGAGGCAACCACGGAAACAGGGACGCGCGAAGTTGTTTCGCCGTCTTGGCTTAGCGCGGACGGCTGGGCGGCGTCGCGCTTTGCGACCGTTTCGGGCGACGTCGCGCCGCAAAATGGCGACGTTGTTTTTATCGACGGTTCCATCGCCTTCGACGGTAATAGCTTGCGTTTGGGAAAACTCGTCGTCGGCGGCGGCGCGTCGCTCTCCGTCGACAATTCGAGCGGCGCGACCCTTACGGCGATCGCGGACCAATTCGACTTCGGCGTCGGCTCGACGCTTCGCTCCGTCGGCTCGTCGACGTTACGGTTCCAAATCGGGCGCGCGGTGTTGGTAAGTCGTTTCGGCGACTGGGTTAACATTCAACCGCAATTTTTGCTTAGCGACGCCGCCGGTTTAGAAATCGCGCCGACGGCGAAATTTACGACGGTCGCGTCGAGCGTTAAACTTTACGCCAACGGGTTTTACACCAATTACAACCTGCAAATTACGAACGTCGCGACGGTCGAGGGGGATTCGAGCGGTTGCAAAAATGTTTACGTCAGTTTTCAAAAACCGACGGCGCGGATTGCCGCGAACGGAACGCCGCGCGTCGCTTGCGGACTCGTAAAATGGACGACGCCGTCCGACGCAACTTCCGATTTTACGGCGCTTGAAACCGGTTCGGCTCCGATTGTTTTCGCGCCGCGCCGTTCGGCGACGGTCGCCGGGAACGGTTCGCGCGACGACTTTTTGATCGACGTTTCGAACGCGCAAACGTCCGGAACGCTCGCGCTAACGCT
>JAFSFF010000324.1 GCA_017435375.1 Thermoguttaceae bacterium | reverse complement strand
CTCCGTTCGAGGCGCGGGCGGTCGATTCCGATTTCTTCCGGCGTCGACGGCGCGGCGGCGTCGGCGATCATCCGTTGAATCGTCGCGGCCGGGAGAAGTTGCGCTTCGAGACGCGGTTTCAGCTCGGCCCAAGCGTCGCGGAAGAGGCGCAACCGACGTTCGAGTTCGTCCGGTTCGACAAATTTCTTGCGGCATTCGCTCTCGACCGTTTGGCGGAGACCGGACGTTCCGAAATTTTCTTCGAGTTCGCGTTCGATCGTTTCCCAAGCGCGGAAGTTTTGCGGAATCGCGGCGATCGCGGCGTCGAAGGTCGCTTCGCTCCAAGTCGCCAAAATCCGTTCGTAAAGCGCGGAGGTGGAAACGGTTCCGACGCCGACTTTGAACCCGTGCGACGGGGCCTCGCCGTTGTAAGTATGATGTTGGTTGTCCCAAAGGTGGCTGAATTGGTGCTCGGCGCCGGACGCGGTTCGGGACGTTTTCGCCTTTTGCATCGCCAGCCCGCTCATGACGAGCCCTTCGGTCAGCCGCGCCAACGCTTTTTTATCGCCGCGAGCGACGCCGGTCGGGTCGGCGACCGAGTCGCGGAGCGAATCTTGAACGAGCGACCAAGCGATTTCGTCGATCGGCTCGGTTCCGATCAGGTCGGCGAGAATCCAGTCGGCGCCGGCCGGAATTTTTGCGATCAAGTCGGCGTATCCGGCGGCGTTCATCTTGAGCGGCGCTTCGCAAACGACGTTCATATCGAGCAGAATCCCGCGCGGCGCCGGGCAGGAAAACGTTTGTTTGCATTCGTTATGTTCGATCGAGGCGCCGAACGACGCGTACCCGTCCATCGAGGCGGCGGTGCCGACGACCGCGTAGGGGCGGCCGACGAGGTAAGCGGCGCGTTTGCAAAGGTCGTTGACCGTTCCGGAGCCGACGGCGACCGGGATCGCGTCGGTCGGCGCGAAGCGGGCGTGCAGAGCGTTGACCCAACGCGTTTCGGAGTGCATTTGCGGCGCGTCGAAAACAAACGGGTCTTCGACGACGACTCCGGCGGCTTCGAGGCGTTCAAGAACGGCGCGCCCGGCGATTTCGAACGTCGTAACGTCCGCGACAACGACCGCTTTCGCGTCGGCGCCGAAGAGGTTTTGGAAAAAAGTTCCGACGCGTTCGAGCGTTCCTTCGCCGAGAACGACCGCTTTCGTGTCGTCGCAATATTGGAGCGCTTTGTCGATTCGCGCCGCCGTTTGGCGATAAAATTCGTTAATTTCCGACATAAAGACCTCGACGAACGATAAATTGGGAGGTTAAGGTGAAATGGGAAGCCGCGACGGCGAACGCGGCGTCGTTGAACGCGTTCGTCGAGTCGCGGCTTAAAAGAATTTGACGATATTAACGGGGTTGGGTTTGCCCCGACATTCCGACTTGAACGGCGCGGCGGTACTCTTCCGGCGAGATTTCGCGAACCTCGGCGCCGGCGGCGATCGCGGCTTGGAGGCGTTCTTCCGGCGTCGACGGCCTTCGCGGCGCGGCGTATTGCGAAACGAGCGGAACTTGCGTCGCGGGCGCGCTTTGCGGAATTTGCGCCGTTTGGGCGTATTGCGGAGCAAGCGGAACTTGCGTCGCGGGAACGCTTTGCGGAATTTGCGCCGTTTGGACGTATTGCGGAGCAAGCGGAACTTGCGTCGCAACCGGAACGGCGGAAATGGGCGCCGTTTCGAACGTCGGGGCTTGGTAGGAACCGAATCCGCCGATCGTCGCGTCGGGCGCCGTCGTCGACGCTTGGGACGACGAACCGGACGAAGCGAAGGCAAAGTCGTCGTTTTCGTCAAACTCTTCGTCTTCTTCGACCGCAAGATCGGAAGGAGACGGCGCGACGACGTAAAATTCTTCGGCGGCTTGGAGCGGCGACGGCGCGGTTTCGTAAATCGGCGCGAGGGGCGCGAAATACTCGGCGACCCGATCCTCTAAATCGACGAGGCTTTCGACGCGTCGAAACGCCGCTTGGACGTCGAAACGGGACGGTTTGGGGAGTTGCGGGCCAATAACCGGAACGTTTTGCGGGCCTTGGAGCGTTGGAACGCTTAGAACGTTTTGCGCGAGTCGCGATTCTTGCGCGGTCGTCGAAGGCGTCGAAGGCGTCGGGGTCGTCGCCGCGATCGATCCGGGACGAAAACCGGACGCGGCGGTCGAAGCGGAATCGACGGTCGACGGGGCCGCGAAAAGTCCCGGGTTCGGACGACCGACGCTTGCCGTTAAAGTTTGCGCCTTTTCCGAATTTTGACCGACGAGAAGGGGCGACGAAACGTCGGGAACGTCGTTTTGGGGATTGGGCGTTTCGGAAATCGGCGCTTCCGGCGTCGACGGTTCGAGGGGAAGCGCGACGTCGGCGATAGGCGCGACGGGCGAAACGACTTCTTCCCCGGTCGACGGCGCGACGGCGGCGATAAAGGGTTGCGGCCCTTGTAGTTGGGCGACCGGAGCGCTTTGGGCTGGGACTTGCGGTTGTGCGGCCGGAGCGACTTGGGCCGGGACTTGCGGTTGTTCGACCGGAGCGACTTGGGCCGAGACTTGCGGTTGTTCGACCGGAGCGACCTGGGCCGGGGCTTGCGGTTGTGCGGCCGGAACGGCTTGGGCCGGGGCTTGCGGTTGAACGACCGGAGCGACTTGGGCCGGGGCTTGCGGTTGGACGG
>JAFSFF010000323.1 GCA_017435375.1 Thermoguttaceae bacterium | reverse complement strand
GTTGGCTATTTACGCGTCGAAGCACATTATCGATTTACCGAAATATCGCGTGCTGAAAATATATTTTGGCTATCTAGGATTCACCGCGTTGAATGCGTGCCTATGCCAAACTTTAATTCCGATCCCTCAAAGCGGCGGTTATTTAATTTGGGCGGGTTGCGCTTTTGCGACAATGGTCGTCGCCGCTTTATTTGTCGCGGCGTTTAGTTTGGCGTTTAACAGAAAACAAATTATATATCTAATGAATAGAATTGGTAATAAGACCCAAAAAACAAAGGTTATAAAACATAATTGATTTGAGGGGATTGAATAATGAGCGTTAAAGCCTGGGTTTCTAAGTTGCGTATTTTCTTAAGAGAAACGCGGCGCAACCGTCAGATTTTAAAGAGTCCCAAGTATCAAAAAAGTCGGATTGAAGCGGAGATTATACGCAACGTACATTCCATTGAAAAAGGTTTGTCGTTGGCCGCTCCGCGTCTTGGATTTGGCGTCGCGAAAATAAAGGAGCTTTTTACGTTATGCGAAACGTATCTTGCTTTAAAGCCGGAAACGCTTGAATGCCTTTGTTTCGCGCGCGACGCGCTTGCCGCTTATCTCGATTTTCACGCCGCGAAAAATTACGTCGACGAAAATATTTCGGCGATCAAAATAGCGTATGAAAAGTTAGCCTCGACCCTACCGCGTTCGGAAAACGCTGAAATTTTTGGCGGGAACGAAACATTAGCCGTCTCGGATATGGTTTTCGACGCGGAACAAGTGGAACGTTTGTTTAATACGCGTCATAGTATTCGCGAATTTTCCGGCGAAAGCGTTAGCGACGAGGATTTAGAAAAGGCGATTAAATTAGCGCAACGTTGTCCTTCCGCCTGCAACCGACAAGGGGTTCGAATTTATTCGATAAGCGGTAAAACTTTGGTTGCCGATATGGGAAAGGCGTTGGAAGGTATTGGCGGTTTTGCAAACGACGTCGATAAATTTCTTTTGGTAACAGGCAAAAAATCGGCGTACCGCGCCGACGAAAAAAATCAATTTATCGTCAGCGCCGCGATTTTTTGCGCGTACCTTTCCTTAACCTTGCATACGTTTAAAATCGCGAGTTGTATTATTCAACGTCCTTTGCGACCGAATAATTCTTGGGATAAAATTTGCGATAAATATAAAATTCCACGCGACGAACAATTGGTGGCGCTGATTGGAGTTGGACGTTACAAAAAATAAACGACGGTTCCGGTTTCGAAACGTTACGAACTTAAAACGATATACAGAAAATTGGGGTAGTCGTTGTAATAAATCAAAAGAGTGGAGCTCGAAGGCGTCGCGAGCGCAAAACGAACTAACTTCGTTTAGGGGCTCGCGACGTTTCTCATAAAACGCAAAAAATACGACGACGTTAATTTTGTCGCGGACGAAATAGCGAGCGGCGTTAGTCGTTGATAATCGTTTTGCGTTCCCAAAGCGCGGTCGCGATTTTTTGGATCGTCTCTTTGGGGACGGCGGTAAAGCCGCGGTAGGCGAGTTCGGCTTGGATTTTTTGCAGAATCTTCGCGTCGAGAGGCGGCGCTTCGCCAAAACCGCGAACGACTCGCGTCGCGCTCTTGCCGTAATACGCAGACGACGGAACGCCTTGCGCGACAAACGTTTCGCCGATCGCGTAATAACCGGCCAACGCGGCGACCGTCCGCTCGATCTCCGACGCCGATTTCAACGGGCCCGGACTGTCGTAATCCCAACGGAAACGCCAACGCTTCAGCGCGCCGCTCTCTTCGCCGACGAAAAAAGTCGAGCCGACAAAGTCGAGCGCCGTCGACGCGATCGGCGATTCGCCGCTCGAAAGCGTTCGCGCCTCCGCGTCGTCGAGTAGGTTCCAAATTCGCGCCGAACCGTCTTTTCCGTTCGAAATAAGCCAATCGGAATCCGCGAAAAAACGAACGCCGCGAACGCCGCCAAGATGGCCCGGGAGAACCCGACGCGTTTTGCCGGTCGCGTCCGTTAGGTCGACGACGTAAATTTTGCCGTTGTCGCAACCGGCCGCGAGGAGGCGCGAGTCGCAGGAAAGATCGACCGCCGCGATCGACGCCGGGAAATCGGCCAATTCTCGAAGCGGCGTCTCGCGGCGACCCGTCCAAACCCGAACCGCGCCGTCGTCGCAAGCCGTCGCGAAATAACGACCGTCGCGGCTAAAACGGAACGAACGCGCCGCCCCGGAACCGACTTGAACCCGGAAAACCGCCTCGTTCGTCGCCGCGTCCCAAACCGTAACGGCGCCAAATTCCGTCGCCGTCGCGAGCGTGCGACCGTCCGGAGCGAACTCGAGTTGCGCAACGCCTTTCACCCGTTCCGGCAAAGAACGCAAACGACGACCCGACGCAAGATCCCAAAGGTAAACGACTTGATCCCAACCGCCCGACGCGAGATAACGATCGTTCGGCGAAAGCGCGAGCGCGCGAATCCAGTCGACGTGTCCGTCGAGTTCGAGAAGGTTCTTCCAAGCGCTCGGCGAATCGGCGTTCGAGTCGGCGGCGTCGACCGGGCGGCCCCAAAGGCGAATCGCGCAGTCTTTCCCGGCGGAAACGGCGAACGAACCGTTCCAAGACGTCGCAAGCGCGGAAAGGGGGCCTTCGTGCGCGTCGAGGCGGAGCGTTTGCGCGGCGTCGTCGAGCCGAACTCGGCGAGCGCGGCGTTCGAGGAGGTTTTCGAACGTCGAGCGAACCGTCTCCCAACCGTCGATTTTGCGGGCGTCTCGGTACGCGGCGACGATTTTGGCGACGTCGCCCCGAGAACCGGCTTTGCGCGCGGCGGCGACCGTCGCGTCGAGGCGCGCTTGCCGTTCGCCGAGTTCTTCCGAGGAGTCGACGAGGCAAAGGAGACGCGGCGCTCGGAGTTTTTCGGCGTTTCCGCAAAGAAGTCCGACGCGCCAATATTGGAAAATCGTTCCTTTAACAAGCGACGCGACGAAGCGGAGACGCGGGTCGAACCAAAGCGCTTCGACGGCGCCGGAAAGACCGCGAAACGTTCGGATTTGTCGACCGCGTTCGACGTCCCAAACGCGAATGCGAGCGTCGTCGCCGCCGGTCGCGACCCAACGTCCGTCGGCGGAAACGGCGAACGCGGTCAACGTTTGCCCGTCGCCGGGGAGCCGCCGCAACTCCTGTTTCGACGCGGCTTCGTAAACGACGACGTCGTTCGCGTCGCGAGCGAAAATAAGAACGGCTTTCGTCGCGTCGGATTTTTTTTCGGCGGACGTCGGCGCGTCGCCGGACGTTTCGGACGCCGCGTCGCCGCTTTGCGCCGAGAGGACGATCTCAATCTCGTGCGGTTCGCGCGAACCCCAAGACGCGACCGGTTCGAAACGGAGTTCGCGGACGGCGGAGCGCGTGCCCGCCGCCGGAACGATCGCGCGAACGCCGGGTTCGGGGCGGATTAGATTCCAACGGTAATCGTCGCTGACCGCGACGGGGCGCGCGGCGTCGGCTCCGGTCGCGGCGTCGGGCGTCGTTTTAACGAAAGTCGTTTGCGGTTCGCCGGTTTTCGCGCTCAACACGAGGAAATTCTCGTCGCCGGACGGAACGAGAAGGCGGGAACCGTCGACGGCGGCGTAAAGACGCGGGGTCGTTTTCGCGTCTTTTTTGCGAAGGAGAACGCGGCGCAAACATTGGGCGTCGTTCGGGAGCCGTTTTCGAGCGCGTTCGAGGGCTCGACGAATATCGTCGCGATCGGGCGCGAGTTCGGCGGCTCGTTCGAACGCGTCGACCGCGGAACGGAGGTTGCAGCGTTCGACGTGCAGGAGGCCGAGCGCGTAAGGAGCGGACGCGTCGTTCGGTCGGTTTTTAACGAGTTCGGCGAGGCGTTCGACCGCTTGCAAGTCGGTCGTCGCGCCGACGCGCCAAAGGGCGAGCGTTTGGTTGAACGCGATTTGCGGATTCAAAGGATTCGCGGCGACCGCTTTGCGCAACAGGTCGAACGCTTCGTCGGTTCGTCCGAGTTCGAGGAGCGAAATCGCGCGGTTCGAGAAACTTTCGGCGGTCGAGGCGGCGTCGCGAGGTTGGCGGCGCGGGTATTTTTCGGCGAACTCCTCTTCGTAAATCGAGACGAGTTCGTCCGCGACCGCTTGCATCGACTCCGGACGCTCGGCCGGGTTTTTGCGGAAACAGCGGCGCAATAGCTCGACGCAACGGGGCGGAGGCGCCGGACGCGTCGCGCCGCGCGGCGCCGCGAGGAACGCTTCGAAGACTTCCGCCGCCGTTTGACCGCCCATTTTGCAAGGCGAACGCCCGTGAAACATCGCCAAAACGGAGATCGCCCAAGACCAAATATCCGATTGGCGCGTAATCGCCGGAGTCGCGACGTCGGCGGAAGCGGGCGCGTCGTCGGCGCGGTTCGAACCGCGTTTTTGCCGATAAATTTGGAACGCTTCGTATTGTTCCGGCGAGCAGTAGGACGGCGTCATTCCGTCGCAAAACGCGGCGACAAGAGCGCCGTCCGGCGATTGCGCGGCGACCTTCGAGAGCCCGAAGTCGGTTACTTTGATCGTCGAGCCGACCGTCATCACGTTGCTCGGTTTGACGTCGAGGTGCAGGAGCCCGAGCCGGTGCGCGTGTTCGAGCCCCCAAGCGAACTGAATCGCGACGTCGAGTATGCGCGCCAACGCTTCGCGCTGCGTTCCGGCGTAAAGTCGACCGTCGGCGATCCAATCGCGGAGCGTTCCGTCCGGGGCCAACTCGGCGAAAAGGCGCGGAATTCCCGCGATGCGGCGAACGAAATAACAAGAAACGATGTTCGGGTGGAGCCCCAAGCCGATCCAAGTGCGGCATTCCTGTTCGAAACTCTCTTTGCCCGCTTCAGTCGCGACGACCGCCGGTTTCGGACTCTTGACGACGAGGTCGACGCCCCATTCGACGTGTCGAACGCGCTGAACGACGCCGACGCCGCCTTCGGCGTAAAGTTTGTCGGGAGCGAGCGGAAGAACTTGGTAGGCGCCGCCGACGAGCCGCTCGCCCGCGCGCCAAACGCCGGGCGGGGGCGGAGGAAATTTCGCGTCGGCAAACTCGGGCGGGAGCGCGTCGCCGTCGCCGGTTTCGTCGAGATCGTTCGGACGCTCGCTCGGTTCGTCGGCGTCGAGACCAAACGGCGAGAAAGAGGAGCCGCCGAGCCCGTCCTTCGCGTCGTCGTTGGAAACGCGGGGCGCGACGAGCGAATCGTCCGCAAGCGCGGCGTCGAAAGGCGCGTCCGGGGCGAACGAGGCCGCGTCGTCGTTCGCTAAAGCGGAAGACGACGACTTCGACGAGACGGCGGAACCGGTCGCGCTCGAATCCGAAGTCGAAGCGATGAG
>JAFSFF010000322.1 GCA_017435375.1 Thermoguttaceae bacterium | reverse complement strand
TAGGAGGTTAAATTGAAATGAGTTGGGACGTCAAACCCGTGCAAAAAAGATTGTGGTACGACCTTGAAAACGCTCGCGGCGTCGATTTATCGGCGTACTTGCCGGGAGCGCTTGCCTGGGCGATTCAGTATCACAGAGAAGCGAACAGTTGGTTTAAATTTCTGGTAGTCTATTATGCGATTCGTTGCGCGGCAAGTTGGGACGACGGCGACAGCGAGACGCTCGAGCGAAAATCGATCGTCGAGCAAATATCGAGAGTCTTTCCTCAGACGGAAGAGAGAGTTCGGGATTTCCTCAGCGAACAAGGCTTTAGCCAAGACGATTTCGAGGTTCTTAAACTTGCGATCGACGCTTGGAAACGTTGCGCTTTGACGCCGAGCGAAATTCGAAAGCGAAACGAAGACGCTAAAGCCTTAGGCTTGCAGATAGAGGAAGCGGCTCCTTAAAAGCCGCCGGACGGGCGTTTAGCCCGGACGTTAGCGCGTCGTTAGTTTAGCGGAAAACGCCGGGTTCCTAACCCGGTTACTCCGGTTCGACTCCGGAACGACGCCTGCCTTGCCTCCGTTCGGAGGGGTCGACCGAGGCGTTTGCGCCCCTTAATTTAAACGCCGCTCGCAAAACAAACCGGAAACGGAGCCTCGAACGGCGAGGCGATAAGCGGCGTCTCTCGATTGCGTCGAGACCGCGCCGGGAGGGTTGCGGTTGATTCCGCTCCCGGCGCGGCTTGACCCTACCATTTTTTTCAAAGGACGTTATAATGACGAGTGGATTCAACTTCAACAACAACGGAAAGGAGATTACCCGCCGTTATGACGCCCGCACGGAAAGAACCCAATATGGAAACCTTCACCGGTCGTTTTGCCGCTCGACTTCGCGAGTTGCGCGAGAAGGCGAAGATGTCTCGGAACGAATTAGCCGATGTGATCGGCGTCAAAATGAGCGCGATTGCGAACTGGGAAAACGACATCAATATGCCGACCTTGGACAAGTTGCCTTTGATTGCCGACGCTCTCAAAACGTCGGTGCGCAATCTTTTGCCGAAAGAGTAGGATTAAAATTTTGCAGAAAAACTGATACTTCCCGCTTGACGGGTTGCAGTATTTCTGATATAACTAACTCCGTCGAGAGCGACGGAGTCCGTCTAAATTTTTTGACCGCCCGAGGCGGCGCCGCGTTCTCGACCGTTCGCGACGCCGTCGTCGGGCGTTTTTCTTGCCGTTCCTTTCCGTTGAATCCGTCGGGCGGTCGCCGGAGTTTTCCCAATGTCGCAAGCCGCCCAAACGCCGAAAACGCCCCGTCGACCCCGTTTGCTTCACCTGCGAGACGACTGCTATTGTTCGCTTTTCGTCGGCGTGCGAAAGCTATGCGAACTGGGACTGCACATTTACGACGCGAAACCCGGTAGCTACGAAGAGTGCGAAGAGCTGTACGAAACGTTGTATCGTCAAATTCGCAATCAGCTCCAAGCGTTTGAAAATTACTATTTGAAAGCCGTCGAAGAGCGGCGCCGAGCGGTCGCCGAGTTTGACGCCAAAAACAAACCTAACGAACAAGATAAGGAAATTTAAGATGAAAATCAACATCGACCAAAAGAACGCTCAAAACGTTGGCGACGCGATGCGTCGAGTCTCGGAGATCGCCGCGCAAAGCGGGTTCGACGAAGCGAAACTTCGCGCGATCGAAACGCTGTCGACGCTCCAAGTCGACTTCGAAAGCGGCGTTCCGGAGGATAAGCGCGAGTCTGTGAAGACGGCGCTCGATCTCTTTCGCGGGCGGGCGCTTGCGGCGCTCGGAACGCTCGAACGGAGCGGGAGGACGCTGGTCGCGATTACCGGCGACGTCGAACGAACGGAGAAAATCAACGCGTTCGTCGAGCGTATTTTGAATGAGTTTAACGATTTAAGCGGCGAGACCGTTAGCCGTCTCGCTCAATCGATGCAAGACGTCTTTCCGCCCGACTCGCTCGAAACGCCGTGGGACGTCGACGCGAAAACGCCGGAATTTTGCGCCGCGCTTCAGAGACACGGCGTCGCCGACGAAGACGCGCCGGGCCGCGCCGAACGAGCGCTTCGCGTTGTAACCGCCGCCGCGAAAGAGCTTTTCTGGGACGCGAAGAAAGACGACGCTCGCAATGAAGAGAAGGCGCTGGAAGTTATGCGCGCGGTGAAACGTTGCGCCGACGCGTTGGTCGACGTTCCGTCGGAAACGGTCGAGAAGGCGATGAGTATCTTTGTGAAAACGTTCGACCCGCAAGAAGTTAAACGCGCCGACTTCGACTTCGACGGCGCGGTCGCCACCCTCGCCGACGCGCTTCGCAAAGAGGGCGTCGAGGCGAGGCTGGCCTTACGCGTCGCGGCGAAGGTGGTCGCGATGTGCCGCGAAGCCGGTCAAGCCGTTTCCGGCGCCGTCGAAGGAGCGAGCGAATGAGCGTTCCGTCCAACCGCTTCGCGCTGATCGTCGCCAAGCGATATTTTAGCGCCAAAGGAACGTGTTTCTCGGCGATCGTTTTCGAAGCGACCGCCGACGGCGTTCAAAAATACGTCGTCGAACCGTTTATCGAAAGCTACGACCCCTGCCGAAAGACCGTGTACAAAAGGCTTAGGCGACTCGGTTACTTTAAAGATTACGAATTGCGCGACGTCGAATGCCACGAATATTTCGTCGACCGTATCGCCTTGTTGCAAAACCATATCGACGCTCGCAAGGGCGCCAACGCGGTGATCGCCTCCGACCCCGACGAAGAAAAATATTTCCGACGGCGCGGCGTGATTTACGATTGGTAACGCCTTTAACGAAAGGAGTTGAAACAATGGACGAAAATTTTGAAGTCCTCGACGACGAATACGTTTGCATCCCGAAATCTTGCCTCGAAGAGTTTTATCGACTGAAAAGCGCCTTGCCTTACGCGATTCAAGAACTCAGAGTCTGGCGCGGCTTGACGATCGTTCTCGGACTCGGCGAACTCGCGCTTCTTACGCTCTTCTATTGGAGGGCGGCGCCGTGGGGTTGAGGTTCGCGCAAATTCAGAGAGCGGCGTTGAACGAGCGCAAGTTGCGACGCGCCGGTTGGACGATGGAAATCGTTTTCCGCGCGAAACTTAACCGCGTCGACTTTTACGCGAGGAAGGGCGGCGCTTACGTCGGTTCCGCCGAAGCGGTCGAGTTGAAGCCGGTCGACTTTATCGCGGACGATTGGAAAATTGGAAATTACGCGCCGCCGCCGGAACCGGCGACGGTGATTTGGGAAAGCGGACGAATCCGGCGACTTGTGGAAACGGGGAGGACGAGACAATGACGCAAACCAAACGAAAACAAGCCCTTGGGCGTTCGCTTCGCGAGCTTTTCAAACGACGCGAACGCGAACTCGCCGCGCTCTTGACCTCGGTCGAAATCGAGCGTTTGCGGCGCGAACGGGAGCCGCTCCCGGATATCGTCGTCGAAATTACGATGACGAAAGACGGCGTAACCGTCGGTTAGGAGCGAACGCGATGTCAAAAAAAGACTCGGAATCGGACGACGCGTTGGAACGAGGGGTTCTCGAATTGCGCTTAATCCTCGAAACCGTCGAGTTTGCGCGAAAGAAATGCGCGGGAATCGAAGGTTGCGGCGAGTTGTTCGCCGCGTTGACCGCTTTCGTCGCGACGCGTTCCAACGCGCTTGCGAAAACACAAAACCTTGAAAAACAAACGATTAAGGACGAAGGAAAATGAAAAAAGCGAACACGCTTAAAATCGCCGTCGTCGCCGCCGCTCTTTTCGGTGCGACCGAAAGCGCCTCCGCTCAATGCCTTTTCGGCGGTTGGACTCGACCGACTTGCCGCTCGACCTGCCGCGTTCCGCTTCCGTCGACGTCGACGCCGAACGCTTGCCAAGCGTCGACTTACCGCTCTTGCGCTCCGACTTGCGAAGCGCCGTCGACCGGCGGATCGACCGCCGTTTGCTCCGGCGGCAAGTGCGTCGTCGTGCCGAACGCGGCGCCGGAAAGCGTCGACGTCGAGAAGTTCCGCGACGTTCTCGGCGCGAATAAAGTCGAGCGCCCCGAAACGCTTCCGGAGAGTTGCGTCGCCGCCGGGAAGGGAACTTGCGCCGTCGCGTCGCCCGCGCCGAAAATCGACTCGAACGGCTGGCTCCCCGCCGAAATCGCGCTCCTCGGGCTGGTGAACGCCGAACGCAAACGCCTTAAACTTGCGCCGCTTACGCTCGACCTCCGCCAACGCGACGGCGCGAGACGCGTCGCGGCTTGCAACGCTCGACGCGGCGTCGCGGAACATTATCGAATGGATTTTTGCGGCGTCGAAGTTTGTACGCCGGGCGACAACTACCGCGAGGCGCTTTCGATATGGCGAACGTCGCAGGAACATTGGGACGCGCTGACCTCGGCGGCGTTCACGCGAGCGTCGGTCGGCGTCGCGCAAGGGCGGGGGACTTGCTTCTGGACGATGAGGCTGTTTCGATGAGCTTGCCGTTAGATTTGGAGTTGCCAAACGCTCCCGGTTACGATCTATCGCTTTATTGCCCGGCGTCGTTAGCTTGTATGATTAAGATGCTCATAAATCAAGACGTTTTGTTTCGCGATAACTTTCGGCGTTGGGCGCTGGGAATGGCGACCCTTCCGTGTCCCGAACAGGGTTCGGACGCGTTTAGCCAAATGTTAAAAAACGTCGAAGACAACCGTTTGAAAACGCGTGAAAAAATGCGCCTAGCGGGAGCGACGCAAGCCGAAATTGAAGGTTTTGAAACAGGCGTCGTCGCTTGGGCGAAAAGTCGGTCGCCTTATAGTCTACGGAGTTAAAACGCGCGAAGCATATTTCGGCGCATTTTTATCCCGTTAAGCCGCAACGTTTAGCGGTTTTGAAATGCTCCGAAAATACTTCGAGCAAAACGAACTTCGAAGTTGGAAACGGCTTCGCGGTTCCTGCCTCGCCTGCGTTCGCGGGACTTAGCCGAGGCGCGAGCGAAACCCCGTCGCGGCTCGCTCGTTAAATCGTCGATCCAGACGACGGACGCTCGACGTTAAATACTCCCGAGCGGATAAGCGCGACCTCATTTTGCACGTTGTCCGGCGCCGCGCGGCCCGTCTCGTCGCGCGGCGTTCGGCAAACCGACGACAAACCAAAAAGGACGAACCAATGACTATTGAAATTAAGTACGCCGAGCCCAAAATTAAACGTCTTCCGGAAGTGATGACTCGTTCCGAAGCGGCCCGATACCTGCGCGTCGACGCCCGAACGTTCGACCGCTATTGCCAAGAATACAATATTCCGCGTTTCCAAGCGACGCGGCGAATTTACGTGAGACGCGCCGACGTCGACGCGCTCTTTAAAACGTCGAGCGTCGCCGAGTAACGCGCTCGGCCCCTTCGACGTCCCGCCCCCCTTGGGAACGTTGGAGGGAACCAAAATGACGAAACGGATTTTGACGGCGGTCGCGACGGTCGCAACCGCTTTGCTGATAGTCGGTTGCGCGTCGACTCGTTCGACGGTCGAGACGCGAGCCGCTTATAAACCTTGTTCCGGCGAGCCCGAAATCGAGCTTGTCGTTAAATTCGAGCGTTGCGAATAATCGCCGTCGCGAGGCGGAAGTCGAGGCGGAAGCCGCCGACGCTGTTTGCCCCCGCCTCGCGCGGCGCTCCTTTAAGGTAAGAAACAATGAGAGTTACGTTGAACAAAACCCGCGTCGCGGACGCGATTCGCCGTTGCGCATCGGTCGCGAACGCGGGGAAAATGGGAGCGATTAGCGGCAAAATTCGCGTTGTCGCGACGCTCGATTCCGTCGAGTTCGCCGCGACCGACGGCGCCCGGCTCCTCAAAATCGCGCCGCCCGACGCGATCGATCGCGTTGTCGAACCGGGCGAAACGCTCGTTCCTTGCCGCGAACTCCTCGGCGTTCTCTCGACGTCGGTCGACTCCGACTTGACGATCGAGCGGGAAACCGAGCGGCTCGTCGTTTCGTCCGGAACCGCGACGTATCGGCTCCAAGCGACCGACGCGCCGTTCTCGCAACCGCTGAAACGACAAACATTAAAGACGTTCGAAGTCGGTGGAGCGGAACTCGCCGTCGCGGCGAAAGTCGCGCGGTCGACGGTCGATTGCGACCGAGGTCGCGGTTACGCGCTCGACGCGACGGCGAACGAGGTTTTTCTCGTCGGGACGGACGGTCGAAAATTGACAGCCTATCGGTTCGGCGCCCCGACGAATTTCAGCGCGACCGACGGCGCCGCCGACGTCGCGGTTATCCCGGAAACGACGCTCGGAACGGTCGCGAAAGCGTTCGCCGACGCGCCGACGGTTCGCGTCGAAATCGCCGACGACGGATACTCGACGTTCGCGTCGAAAACGACGACGCTCGAATCGGTCGTGGTCGAAGGAACGTACCCGAATTGGCGGGCGATCGTGCCGCAAAAGACGGGGCGACCGCGCGTCGACTTCGCCTCCGAAACGCTCGCCGCGACCGTTCGCGCCGCCGCTTGCGTCGCCGACGCAAAACGCCCGAGCGTTTGGCTTAGGCTCGCCGACGGGAAACTGACGGCGGAAACGACCGGCGCGGAAATCGGGGCGTCGCGGATAACGCAAGCGGTCGAGTATCGCGGCGAACCGTTCGAAGTCGAGTTCGATTCGCGTTTTTTACTCGGTTTCTTCGGCGTTTTGCCGTCGGCGACGACGCTTTCGTATTGGCACGGCGGCGACAGAATCGCGCTTTTCGAGACGGGCGACGAGAAAATTTCGTTCGTCTGTTTGCCGCTACAACCTCCGCAAAATAAGGAGAAACGACGATGACGCGAATGTTTCTCGAAGACGACGACAATCTGTCGGACGACGTCTTCAACGACGCGGAGCCGCAAGACGAAGAGCTGGAACCGCTCGAAGAAATTGACGAAGACGAAGAGCCTGAGCGGCTCGACGATTTTGACGAGGACGACGACTTCGACGAAAATTGGGACGCCGATTTCGAGCCGACCGACAAAGAGTGGTACGCGGAAACGCTGGAAATCAAGAAGGCGGCGCGACGTTTTATCGGCCCCGATTTCGCCGACGCGGACGAAGAGGAAGACGAGGAAGAAGAATGACTTACGTTATGTGCGCCGTTTGTTTCGCGGCGGGAGCGGCGGTCGCGCCTCTTGCGAAGGCGGCGAAACGGCTTCGCAATCGATTGCGGAAAGAGTGGCGCGTTCACCAAACGTTGCTGAATCCGGAGCGATATTATTCGTTTTTGCTTGTCGAGCGGAGCAGTTACCAAGACGCCGAAACGACGATGCTCGCGGCGATGCGGAGTTTCGCGCCAAGAACAGGACGCGTCCCCGACGGCGCGGTGTTCCATTTCGAGGGCGACCAATCGACCGTATGCGATTTGACTTTTGTGCGACGTAAAACCTTAAAGGATAAACAACAATGACTTTCGGAAAAATCTTACCTTATTTGCTTAAAGGCGAACGCGTTTGGTTGCGCGGAATGCCGCCGTTTAACACCAGTAGCGAGGTTTGCGAGTTTATCCGGTTGACCGCGTCCGGCGACGCTTTAGAGCTGGTCTCCGAAATAAAATTCAAGGGGAAACCGGTGGAGTATCCTCGTCCGTTGCCTTGGTCGCGCAACCTGTTGGAGCGCGACGATTGGGAGCTTGTCGACGCGAAGGAAAAAGAAAAATGACGTTCGGACAAATCTTGCCTCATTTACTCAAGGGCGAACGCGCTAAAATGTGGGAACACTTGCGTTACGACCCGTTTTCGTCGCGCGAATATTTGCGACTCGACAACTATGTCAAGGCGGAAGTCGAACACGTCGTCGAGTACGATAACAAAGGCGGGCGCCCGTCCCAAATCGTCAGGCGTTACCCGTTGACGCGCGGCGCTTTAAAACGCGGCGACTGGGAACTTGTCGACGCGAAGGAGAAACGACAATGAAAATCGGAATCGTCGACGCGGATTTGCTCGACAAGGGGACGCGGTTTCCGAACCTCGCCGCGATGAAAATCTCCGGACATTGGAAGCGACGCGGCGCCGACGTTCGGCTTTGCCTCGACTTCGCCGACGCTTGCGAGTGCGATAAACTCTTTGTTTCGAAGGTTTTCACCGCGACGCAAACGCCAAAATGGCTCGGACTTCTCGCCGCTCGTTGCGAGTTCGGCGGAACCGGCTTCAACCTTTACGACGCGCCGCCGCTTCCGAACGAGGTCGAGCGCGGGCGGCCCGATTACGACCTGTACCGACCGTTCGTCGAGTCGTTCGGCCCGAAACCGCCGAGTTGGATCGATATGTATACCAAGGCGTCGATTGGTTTTACGACGCGCGGTTGTTTCCGAAAATGCCCGTTTTGCGTCAATAAAAATAGAAATCGCTCGATTCGTTGGGATCGCGTCGAGAATTTCCTTGACTTATCGCGACCTTACGTTATCCTGTTAGACGACAACGTTTTCGGGTGCAAAGACTGGGCCGAAATTTTCGACGAACTCGCCGCGACCGGGAAGCGGTTCGCGTACCGGCAAGGGCTCGATATTCGGCTGGTCAGTCGGCGAAAAGCGGCGGCCCTCGAACGCGCTAAATACTGGAAAGAAATAATGTTCGCGTTCGACAACATCGACGACGAACGAGCGTTCCGGCGCGGCGCCGAGAACTTCCGCGCCGAGTGTACCACGACGTCGCGGGCTTACGTCCTGACGGGCTTTTACAAGCGCGGCGTCGACGAGTTAAACGACGTTTTCAAACGACTTGCCGTGTTGTCGGAGTACCGGATTTATCCGTATTTGATGCGGCACGAAAACTATAAGCTCGACCCGTTCGCGCCGGTCTTCGTCGACCTCGCGCGGTGGTGTAACCAACAACGTTTTTTCAAGGCGACGACGTTCGCCGAGTTCGCCGAAACTTACGGCTCGCGGAAGACGCGCGAACTACTTCATTCCCGCGACTTACAATCGCTTCGAGCGACGTTCGAAGCCGATTTTTTTAACGTTTCCGGACGGAAGGCAAGGCAGAAAAAGAATGAACCCCGTATATCGACTGATTTTACGAAGCGGCTCGCGCGATTCCGTGTATCTCGCGTTGTGGTTAAGTTTAGGCGAGGAGCCGGGGCGGCTTCGTTCGGTCAGCTTCTCGAAGCTCGTCGCGCACTGCGCTCGTTACGGCGTGGAGCTGACCGAACCGCAACTCCGAACGCGTTTTAAGTCGCTTGTCGACGCGGGACTTGTCGAAAAAGTCGACCTTGCCGAACGCGGCGTCTTCGACCTTTACGTTTTCGCGCCGTATCCGGAGCGCGAAGAGCGGGAAAAGCCGCGCCGATCGTATCCGCTTTTCGAAGCGTGTTTCGGCGTCGATTTCCGTTATGAAACTCATTCTCAAAATGAAAACGAAGTTCGTAACGGAAACGAGAACGAAACCGAGAACGCGGCGCAAGTCGCGGAAAAACAACCGGTTAACGCGGTTTCGGCGGCGACGAACGAACCGCGTTTCGAAGCGGCGCCTTTAGAGGAAAATAATATTAATAATATTATTAATAAAACAAACAACCAGCCGGAAGTTTTTTGTTGCGACGAAGTTGCGAAGAGGCCCGCGACCGACGACGTTCGGCGCCGCGTCGATTTCGCCGACCCGCGCGTCGCGGCGTTGCGAGCCAAAATCGTCGAGCGCGTTTGGGAGCCGACGTTACACGCCGACCTCGTCGACCGGCTGACGGCGGCGGTTGTTTTGAAGCTCGGCGGGTTCGATTGGCGGGCCGCGTCGGCGCTGATCGCCGAAGCGAAAGCCGACCGCGCCCTGTACGACGAGACACGCGGGACGCGTTTTCAGCGAGGTTCGCGCGAAATTTGGCGCGGTTTAGGCCTGCGCGTCAAGCGAATTTTCGAGAACGCCGGGTGGGTTTGGACGCCGACGCGCTTCGTCGACGAGCCGGAACCGAAACGCGCAAACCCGACGATAAAACCGGTTGCGACGCGACCGGAGCCGGTCGACGAAGGGCCGCGAACGCTCGACGAACTCCTCGCCGCCGCCGACGGTTTCGAGCCCGAAACGCTCAAACTTGACCTCGACGCGTTCGCGAAACGGGTCGCTCGAAAGCGCGGAATCGCCGACGCCTGCGAAGCGCGGTGTAGGGCGCTCGAAATTCGCCAAGCGCTCCGAGAACTGCAAAAACACGCCGTCGCGACGGCTTGACGCAAAAAGGAAAAACAATGAACTCATTTGACCGTATTCTTTGGTATCTTGAATTCGCGCTTTGCGTCGTCGTCTTTGTAACGACGCAAACGCTGAAAAGCGATATTCGCGAGCTACAAGACGCCGTGCAAAATTTGGAGCGTCGGAAGTTCTCGACGATAAGGTTAACGGACAAAGGATTTTACCGCCTCGATTTCGAAGAGGAGTTACCCTTTGTATTGGAGCGAGAAACGGAGAACGACAATGACAAACGGTGATTTCCAACGACTTATACTGCTGTTTTTAGCGGGCGCGATTACGGGGGCTTGTTTTTATACGAACCAAGTCCTTGAAAATATAGAGGATACGGTTCGCCTTTTGGTGGAGCAAGAATCGAAACATACGCTAACGTTTACGAGCGCGGAGGAGTTCGGGCGGTTTTTGGAAGAACTGCAAAAGCTCCGCGAAGAAGGACAAAAGGACGAAGAGACCGATGAAACGCCTTGATTTTACACAATTTCCGCAAGAAGAAATTTTCGCGCCGACGCCCGGCGAACGCTTTTTCGTTACGACGGCCCGACGCGACGCTCCGGACGAAACGGCGGTCGCGCTCGTCGAATGCGTCAAACGCGACGTTTGCGCGTCGACCGACGATAAATGCCGAGATTGCGCGCTTAACGGCGCCGTTTGCCCCCAATATTGCGCGATGCACGAGACCGTGTTCCGCGCGATTCAGACCGACCCCGACGCGTTGCCCGACGTCGACGAAGGCGGCGATTTCCGCGTCGACGCGTCGACCGTCGCCCGACAAAACGCTCAAAAGTCTAAAAATATCCAAAATCCCCAAAAATCCCCCCGAAAAAAGGACGAACAAATGACCGCGAAAACCGCCGCTATCGAAACCGTCGACCAACTTCATTCCGCCGAAAAATTCGAACCGCAAGTCGGGACGCTTTACCGATTTACGAACGTCGACGGAACGTTCGAGTTCGTTCCGTTCGACGCGGCGCCGCGTTCGGACGAACACTGTCTGAGTTGCGAGCTTTGCGGCAATAAAGGCTTCGATTGCGGGAATTGCGTTTGCGACGGCCCGTCCCGCGCGGACGGACGAACGGTCGCCGCCGTTTACGCCGACGGGAGTTACGGCGACGACGACGCGACGTCGTTCGACGCGGAACCGGAACGCGAACTTTCCCTGTCGGCGGACTCCGTGCGACTCGTTGAGACGAACGCCGAAGAGCTTCGTATCGAAGACGTTGAGGACGAAGACGACGAAAGCGAACCGGTCGACCCGACGAAGAAATTCCGCGCTTGGGAACGCAAGATTCGCGAAATCGAGGCGGAAGAGGAGGAGTGCGCGAAGATGGAGGCGTTGGCGAAGGAAATCGCTAAAACGTTGAAAAAACGGCGGCAAGCGCTCGAAGACAAGCGCCGCGAATACACTCGCGAGGGCGCCGACCAGTTCGACGACCGCGACGACCGTCCGTTGCTCCGCATCGCCGAACAGGTTACGGCGCGTCAAGCGAGCGACGCGCTCGAACGGGGCGGGAACGTCGCGGACACCCTCGAAGCGATGCGTCGGGCGTCGGTCGCGCCGCTCGAAGTCCTCACGCGCGAAAATTGGCGCGGCGCGAGCGTCGACGCGCTCGAATGTCTCCTGTCTAAAAGCGTTTACGACAACGTTTACTGGAGCTTTACGACGCTCGGCGAGCTGAGCGACTGGCTGAACGAAGGC
>JAFSFF010000321.1 GCA_017435375.1 Thermoguttaceae bacterium | reverse complement strand
GCCGCCCGGATAAAGCGCGATTTTCGGCGGTCTCCCCATCAACCCGCCGTAAGGCCCTTCAATTTCCGGCGCAAAAATATATTTTCCGTCGATTTTCGGCGACTCAAGCGCGATTTCGTCGAGCGTCAAATAGAGAAAACAGGAACTTTCCCCATTTTCCGCAAACCAAGGATCGCAGTAATCCCAAAACGTCGCCGCCGTTCCGTCTTTCGCGACGTTTCGCTCGACGAAACGGCAGTAAACGGCGTCCCCAAGCGGAATCTCCGTCGCCGACGTTTCCAAGCGCGCTTCGCAACGCCCGTCGAGCCCCGGAATCGCGTCGTTTTCCTCGATCGGCAAATCCCGCGCGACCGGCAAAACCGGCGTTTCCAGCATTTTCGGCGTTTTCGGCGTTTTCCGCTTCTCTTGCGCAACTTGCGGTTCCCGCTCGACGCCGACGCTCGGAACGTCCGTCGTTAAAGTCCGCGCCGACCGCCCGCCTTGCCAATATCCCGCGCCCCAAAGCGCCGCCGCGACGACCGCGATTCCAACGACCGCCGCCGCTTTTTCCATTCCGCTTCGCATCGTTTCGCCTTTCTATTATTGGGCGACCGAAAAACGCGTCGACCGACCGGTTCGCCGACGCGCTCGGCTCCCTTATTCTATTTCAAACGACGAACAAAATCAAAGAAACGTTTTTCAAAACGCGACTTTTTTTGCCAAAATTTGAAAAAAACGCGAAAAAAAGTCGCCGCGACGCCGAAAAAACGCCGACTCCTCCGCCAAGAAACGCCAAAAAGCCCCGCCGCGACGCGTTACCGTCGCAAGCGGAGCTTTCCTTATTAATATATTAACGTCAAATGTTCGCGACCGCGCTCGAGCCGCCGCTCTTTAAAGCGTTTCAAAAAGCGGCGAATTTAAACGCGATTCAACTTTTCAACGTTAATCGATAATCCGACCGCGTTTTCATTCGGCGGCGGGAGCGTTCGGGGTCGGAGCGTCGGTTCGGACGGCGACGACGCGGAAGCCGACGCGCGGGTCGCCCTTCGTCGGGTCGACCGTTTCGCCGCGCCAAGTCGTCGCGCATTCTTCGGCGCTCGAGTACCAAGAGCCGCCGCGAACGACGTTCTTCCCGTCGACGACGGTCGACGTCATTTCCGCCGCGTTCCCGGCCGCTCCGATCATCCCGTACGGGCTTTCGGCGTCGTACTTGTTGACCGGAACGAGGAAGCCGCCGTTGGCCGAATTTTTCGCGAACGCGTCGGAATAAGTGAAGCCGGACTTCGTTTTCGCGTCGCGCCAAGCGTCTTTCGCGACGACGCCGCGAACGCTCAACTTCGCCAAATCGCCCGCTTTGCCCGTTTTATCGCCGACTTTAATTTCCGCGTCGGCGAAAGCGGCGACGACCGCGCCGTTATATTGGCAATTCGTCGTCAATTCGCCCTTCGAGTAAGCGAAATCGCCCTTCGCGCCCCAAGGATAGAGGAGCTTTTTCGGCCCGGCGGCGGCGTTTTCGAACTCCGCTTCGGTCGGGAGGCGGAACGTCCAACCTTCGCGTTTCGTCGCGAGCCAAGCGCAGTAATCTTCGACGTCCTTCAAGGTAACGCCGACGACCGGGCAGTTTTTCGTTCCGACCGGATACGTCCCGTCGGCCCATCCTTTCGGCAGCTCCTTGCGACCGGTCGCGTCGACAAATTCCTTATATTCGCGATTTCTTACCTCGTAAACGCCGATCGCGTAAGGCGCCTCGATCGCCTCTTTTTCCCCGGCGCCGGTGTTTTTCGCGCCTTTGCCAAATTTAAACGTCGGGTTGGCCGCGACGGCGACGAAAGAATCGTCCGGCGTCGGAATTCCCCAAGTTTGCATTCGCGGGTCGTCTTCCGGACGGCGATTTTCGGCGCCGCGCGCGTTCGAGCGCCCGGCTTCGCGACCGTTCGCGTTTCCGCCGCGCGAACCGCGTTCGTTCGCTCCGGCGTTCGGGCGTTCGCCGCGTTGATTCGGAGCCCCCGCGCCCGGACGCCCCGGCGCTCCCGGGAAACCGCCCGCCCCGGCGTTCGGGCCGCCTTGACCGCGACGCCCGAACGGCGAGCGACCGAACGCTTCCTCTTGTTCGAGCGCGTCGAGGAGCCCGTCGTCTTCGTTGTCGCAGTCGGCGAGGCGTTTCGCGAGTTCGGCGTCAAACTTCGCCAAGTCGAGCGCGCCTTTGTCGTCGATCGTTTCGTTCAACGCTTTTTGAACGGCGTTCGACATAGCGCGGCGCATTCCGCCGAAACCGCCCGGAAAACCGCCGCCCATTCCCGGGAAACTGCCGCGACCGCCCATTCCGGGCCCGCCTTGTCCCGGAGCGCCCGGGAAACCGCCCGGCATACCGCCGCGACCGGGCCCGCGTTCGGCGTTTTCTTCGCCGTCGGCGCCGCGACGTTCGCGAGCACCCGGGCGAGCGTTTTCGCCGTTTTGCCCCAATTGGCCGCGTTGGCCGCCCATACCGGGCCCGCGACCTTCGCCGTTTTGTCCGGCGCGTTGTTGGAAGCGTTCGCGCATTTGCGCTTGCAGCGCTTCGTGCATCGCGGCGCTTTCGTCGGCGTCGAGTTTGCCGTCGTTATTCTTGTCGGCTTCTTTCATCGTCGCGCGCATTTCTTCCGGCATTTGCTCCGGCAGGTCGGCCAAAACGATTTCGCCGTTTTCGTTTCCGCCGAACATTCCGCGCCCGAAACCGCCGCGCCCTTGCCCGCCGAAACCGGGGCCGCCCGGGCCGCCGTTTTCGGCGTTGGCGCGCATTTCTTCGAAGCGTTTGCGCATTTCTTCCGCTTCTTTTTCTTGCATTTTTTGCGCTTCGTCGTTCGACAGTTTCCCGTCGCCGTCCGCGTCGCCCGCTTTCAAGAGCGACTTAAATTCGGAACGGAACTTCGCGATTTCGACCGCGCCGTCGGCGTTCGTCGCCGTTTCGACCGCCTTGCGTCGCGGCGATTCGACCGCCATTCGGGTCGCCGTTCCGGCCGGAGGCGCGAAGTTTCCGCCGCCCCAACCCGGAAAACCGCCAAAACCGTTAAATTCGCGCGATTCGGCGTCGTCGAGGAAACCGTCCGAGTCGCCGTCGGCGGCCTTAACGGCTTTCGAGACTTCGGCGGTCAACTTCGCCAACTCGACGGAGCCGTCTTCGGCGGTCGCGGCGGCGAGCGCTTTATCCCAACCGGATTCGCGCGGCGGCTGCGGCGCTCCCGGGCCGCCTTGTCCGTTCGGGGCCCCCGGAAAACCGCCCGG
>JAFSFF010000320.1 GCA_017435375.1 Thermoguttaceae bacterium | reverse complement strand
CGTTCGCAATATCCCGACGGCGAAAATCCTTCCCGTCTCCGACCTGAACGCTTACGAAATTCTTCGACCGAAACAACTTTTGGTTACGAAATCGGCGATGGATGAGTTCGTTAAAACTCGCGTCAAGGCCTAAGTTTTACTTAGCGTGGACGTAAGGAATAAACGAACCAGAATATAAGGAATAAGACAATGCCTCAATGCAAAGACGTTACCGATACCAAACTCGTTCTCGAGCCGTATCAAGTCATTATTCGCCCGATCGTTACCGAAAAAGCTTTCCACAACTCGTCGGCGCGCAACACCTACACCTTCGAAGTCAACAAGTTGGCCTCGAAACTTGATATTAAAGACGCGATCGAAGCGCTTTACGACGTTAAAGTCGTCGCCGTCAGCACGCAAAACCGTCAAGGCAAAAAACGCCGAACTCGCAAGGGCGTCGGTTGCACGAAATCGTGGAAAAAAGCGATGGTCAAGTTGGACGACGAACATCGTCTCGACCTCTATTGATCGACCGACGTTTCGAATTGAAGAATAAATCAACGTAATAAAATAGCGAGATTAACATAATGGGTATTCGACGATACAAACCGAATAACGCGGGTCGGCGAAACATGAGCGTCAGCGACTTTGCCGAGCTGACCAAGGGCGCGAAGCCGGAAAAAAGCCTCCTCCGTCCGAAGCGCCGTTGCAACGGCCGCAATAATCAAGGCGTCATCACCGTTCGCCATCGCGGCGGCGGCCATAAGCGTCAACTCCGTTTGATCGACTTCCGTCGCAACAAGGACGGGATTCCGGCGCGCGTCGCCTCGATCCAATACGACCCGAACCGCACCGCCCGTATTGCGCTCCTGGTTTACGCCGACGGCGAAAAACGCTACGTCGTCGCTCCGGAAGGCGTTACCGTCGGCATGACGCTGAACAGCGGCGCCGCCGCCGAACCGCGCGTTGGGAACTGCCTCCCGTTGAACAAGATTCCGCTCGGTTCCGAAATTCACAATATCGAGCTTCGTCCGGGTCGCGGCGGTTGTATGTGCCGCAGCGCCGGTTCGAAAGCGACGCTCGTCGCTCGCGAAGAAAATTGGGCGCAAATCACGCTCCCGAGCGGCGAAATCCGCCGTATTCCGAGTTCCTGCCGCGCCGTCATCGGCGTCGTTGGGAACGGCGAACACATGAACATCGTCCTCGGTAAAGCCGGTCGCACCCGTTGGCTCGGTCGTCGTCCTTACGTCCGCGGCACCGCGATGAACCCGATCGACCACCCGCACGGCGGCGGCGAAGGCCGCACCAAGGGCGGTCGCCATCCGGTCAGCCCGACGGGCAAACCGACCAAGGGCACCTCGACCCGCAAACATAAGAAGCCGTCGAACAAGGCGATTATTCGCCGTCGCCGCAGCCGTCGCTACGGCGTCCTGAAACTTTCCTGATAGCGATTGGTTTGTAAATTGACGGGAGGGAATATCGCCTCCGTTTTCCTCCCTCGGTTTAGTTTTCCGCAACAAAATAAGAAAACTTCAACTGGAAAATAAATGAGTAGATCACTTAAAAAGGGTCCGTTCGTTGATTATAAACTTTTCGCTAAAATCGAAAAGCTCGATCAACAGGGCAAAAAAGAACCGGTTAAGACTTGGGCGCGCGCTTGCACGATCGTCCCCGAATTTGTCGGCCATACTTTCCTCGTTCACAACGGCAAAGCGTTTTTGAAGGTTTTTGTTACCGAAGAAATGGTCGGCCACAAGTTGGGCGAATTCTCGTTGACTCGCGTTTTCCGCGGCCACGGCGGCAAAGGCAAATAATTCGGATAGGTGCGAACAATGCAAGAAGAAAAATTGAACCAAGTTCCTCAATATCGCGCGAAACATAAGTTTGCGCAGATTAGCGCTCAAAAAGTTCGCGTTTTCGCGGACTTGATTCGCGGCAAATACGCCGACGAAGCGATGACGCTCCTGCAATGCTATCCGAACCGCGGCGCGCGTATGCTCGAAAAAGTCCTGAAGAGCGCGATGCACAACGCCGAAGACCTCCGCGCTTCGTCGATCGAAGACCTCCGCGTCGTCGACGTCCGCGTCGACGGCGGCCCGATGGCTCGTCGTTGGAAGGCCGGTTCGCGCGGCATGTCCACGGTGATCAAACGCCGCTCGAGCCACATCAGCGTCGTCTTGGAGTAATTGTCAGCTAGCACGGGCGAAAAACGCCATTAAATACAAGGACTAGTAAGTCATGGGTCAAAAGGTCAATCCCGTCGCGTTTCGCGTCGGCGTTATGGAAGATTGGAAGAGCCGTTGGTACGCTCCGAAAAAAGAATTTTCCGCGCTCCTCGTCGAAGACAAGCGAATCCGCGACTTCATCAAGAAGCAAAAGAATAAAGACGGCGTTCCGGTTTATCCGGCGATCGCGAAGATCGAAATCGAACGCACCCGCGACGAAGTTCGCGTTATTCTCTTCGCCGCTCGTCCCGGTCTCTTGATCGGTCGTAAAGGCGAAAAGATTGAAGAGCTTCAAAACGAGCTTCAAAACCTCACCGGTCGTCGCATCAATCTGAAGATTGAACAAGTCGACGATCCGGAATTGGTCGCTCAACTGGTCGCGGAAGACATCGGCGATCAACTTTGCAAGCGCGCCAGCTTCCGCCGCGTGATGAAACACGCGATGGGCAAAGCGATGGAAAAGGGCGCCAAGGGCATCAAGATTCAGCTGGCCGGACGTCTCGGCGGCGCCGAAATGGCTCGCTGCGAGAAACAAGCGGTCGGTTCGATTCCGCTCTCGACTCTTCGCGCGAAAATCGATTACGGCTTCGCGGAAGCCAAGATCGCGCAAGGTCATATTGGAATTCAAGTTTGGATTAATCAAGGCGAATATAGCGAGGACGATAACAATGGCCAGAATGCCGAAAAGAGTCAAGCACCGAAAAGTACAAAGAGGGCGTATAAGCGGTAACGCGACCCGCGGCCAAGCTGTCAGCTTTGGCGATTTCGGGCTCCAAACGCTCGAAGGCGGCTGGATTAGCGCTCAAACGATCGAAGCCGGTCGTATCGCGGCGCAACAATACCTCCGCGCCGAGGGTAAGCTTTACATCCGCATTTTCCCGCACAAGCCGATCACCTCGATTCCGCTCGAAACTCGTATGGGTAAGGGTAAAGGGGAACCGGAATACTGGGCCGCCGTCGTTCGACCGGGTACGATTATGTACGAAGTCGCCGGCGTTCCGGAAGAAACCGCGAAGCTCTGCTTCAACCGTCTGGCGCATAAGATGCCCGTCAAGTGCCGCCTGATCCGTCGCAAGAGCATCTGATCGCAAGTCGAAGTCAATCGTTCCGCCGTCGCGAGGCGGCGGGCGATTCGCTCGACCGTTAGAACACAACCTTGAAATCGAGTCCGGCCGCGACGGTCGCGCTCGACGAAGAGTTCGAGAGATAAAATGAAGGCCAAAGAAATTCGAGAAATGAGCGACGAACAACGCGCGAGTCTGCTCAAAGAAACGACCGAAAAGTTGTTCAAACTTCGCGTTCAAGCCCGAATGGAACGCTTGGATTCGCCGAGCGAAGTCGGCAAAGCGAAGAAAATCATCGCTCAAATCAAAACGATTCAACACGAAATTAACGGTTAAGAAAGCCCGTCGACGGCGCCGCAAACGCGCCGAGGTCTTTCATAGCGAGGATACATATGCCTAAGATGAAGTTGGTCGGCGTCGTTAAGACCGACAAAATGAAGAAAACCCGACGCGTCGAGATTCCGCGTATCAAGAAGTATCCGAAATACGGCAAATACGTCCGCACTCGCACCGTCTGCTATATGCACGACGAAAACGATGAAACGTCCGTCGGCGACGTCGTCGAGATCGAAGAAAGCCGTCCGACGTCCAAGCTGAAGCGCTGGACGCTCGTGAGCATCGTCAAGAAAGCGGAGAAAATCGACGGCTGAGAACGACGTTTAACGTTTGTTCGCCGTCCCGCCGCGCGACGCGAACCGCTCCGCGGCGAGTTAGGGAATTGAAGAAAACACCAAATTAGTGGAAGCGAGTAACAACCATGATTCAGATGCAGACTCGTTTGGACTCCGCTGACAACACGGGCGCTAAAGAACTGCAGTGCATTAAAGTGTTGGGCGGCACCCACCGTCGCACCGCCGGCCTCGGCGACATCATCATTTGTTCCGTGAAGTCGGTTATCCCCGGCAGCCAAATTAAAAAAGGTCAAGTCGTGAAGGCCGTTATCGTCCGCACGAAACAACCGACCCGCCGCGAAGACGGAAGCTATATCCGCTTCGACGCGAACGCCGCCGTTTTGGTCGACAACGACAAAAACCCGCGCGGGACTCGTATTTTTGGCGCCGTCGGTCGCGAACTCCGCGATCTCGGCTTTATGAAGATTGTCAGTCTTGCGAGCGAGGTGGTCTGATATGCGTATCAAAACTAACGACACGGTCGTCGTTCTTTCCGGTAAGAACCGCGGCCAACAAGGCAAAGTCCTCTCCGTCAATCGCGAAGAAGGCAAAGTTACCGTCGAAGGCGTCAACGAAGTGAAACGTCACGTTCGTCGTTCGCAAAAGAATATGCAAGGCGGTCGCCTTTCGAAACTGATGCCGGTTCCGGTCGGCAAGGTGATGTTTGTTTGCCCGAAGTGCAACAAACCGACCCGCGTCGGTTATAAATTTGACGAAGCCGGTAAAAAATTCCGCGCCTGCAAGAAGTGCGGCGCCTTCGTCGAAGAAACCGTCGCCTCGAAACGCTAGTAGAACAGGTACAGGAATATGACGCCTAGACTTTTAGAAAAATATAACACGCAAATTGCTTCGAGCTTGGAAAAGAAGCTCGGCAAAACGAACGTCCACTCCATTCCGAAACTCGAAAAAATCGTCGTGAATATGGGCGTTGGGAGCGCGATCCAAGACAAGAAATATTTGGAAGAAGCGCTCGACGTTTTGACCCAAATCACCGGCCAAAAACCGGTCGTTACGTCGGCTCGTCGTTCGATCGCCGGTTTCCGTTTGCGCGAAGGGATGAACATCGGTTGCAAGGTTACCTTGCGCGGCGCTCGCATGTACGAATTTATGGATCGCCTCATCTCGATCGTCCTCCCGCGCGTTCGCGACTTCCGCGGTTTGAACCCGAACAGCTTCGACAAACGCGGCAACTACAACCTCGGCCTCAGCGAACAACTCGTGTTCCCGGAACTCAACCCGGACAAATACACGAAGAGCCAAGGTATGAATATCACGTTCGTTACGAACGTCGATAGCGACGACGAAGCGCGCGAACTTCTTCGCGAATTCGGTATGCCGTTCAAAACTGGTAAAGAATGATACGCTTGGTAAAGGTGATTAAATAAAATGGCGAGTAAAGCAAAAATCAATAAAGCGAATCGCGAGCCGAAATTCAGCACTCGACGCGAAAATCGTTGCAAGATTTGCGGTCGTCCGCGCGCCGTCTATCGCAAATTTGGCGTCTGCCGCATTTGTTTCCGCGAATTGGCGAACCAAGGGCTCATCCCCGGCGTTCAAAAAGCGAGCTGGTAGTTTAAGGAGAACACTACAATGATGACTGATCCCATTGCCGATATGCTCACCCGTATCCGCAACGCTATTAAAGTCGAACACGAAACGCTCGACGTGCCGTTCTCGAAACTCAAGCTCGGCGTCGTCGACGTCCTGAAGCGCGAAGGTTACATTTGGGAATACCAAATCGTCGAAGGTTCTCCGACGAACTTCATCCGTATCCAACTGAAATACGGGCCGAGCGGCGAACGCGTCATTCAATCGATTCGCAAAATCAGCAAGCCGGGTCGCCGTTGCTACTGCGGTCCGAAAGATCTGAAACCGGTTCTCAACGGTCTCGGCATCAGCATTCTCAGCACGAACAAAGGCGTCGTTAGCGACCGCGAAGCTCGCGCGCAAAACGTCGGCGGCGAAGTTCTCTGCGAAATTT